>JBDTOS010000312.1:0-3542 GCA_039933095.1 Dokdonella sp. | reverse complement strand
GTGACGCAAGGCGGTTTCGACGATCGAGGAGAACTGTGTATCGCGCTTGCGCCCGAATCCCACATTGCCCGGATTGATGCGGTATTTGGCGAGTGCGACGGCCGCTGCGGGTTCATCGGCCAGCAGTTGATGGCCGTTGTAGTGGAAATCACCAATCAACGGAACCGATACACCCATCATGTCGAGGCGGTCACGAATTTTCGCCACGGCGGTCGCCGCTTCCGGCGTATTCACAGTGATACGTACAAGCTCCGAACCAGCGCGGGCGAGTTCGGCAACCTGCTTCGTCGTACTCGCCACATCGGCGGTGTCGGTATTGGTCATCGATTGCACGACAACTGGCGCATCGCCACCGACGGTGACGTTGCCGATACGCACGGCAATGTTGCGGCGACGCGTGTGCGTGCCGATCGATACGGTGTCTTGCGAATCCGGATTCAGAATGCTGCTGTTCCTGCCGCACGGGCGGCGTGACCTTGGCCTCGGGCGTCATCAGCGGCCCGCAGCGACGGTACCCGGAAATGCACATAGGTTCCAGCCCGATCGAGATCACCGGCCGCCTCGATGCGACGTACTCCGGCGTCGACCCACCAGCGAGCCGGATCCTGCGGCGAGGCAATTTCGATTCGGCTCGTGGCTGAATCAAGCAGCGCTGGTGCCAGCAGCGTGGTGTATGCCCCGCTATCGCCACTGCGCAGAGGCGCGAGCAGGATTCCGCGCACCGGCGGTTTGGCCGGTGCCAGTTTCGTATTCTTGTCGATCGCACGAGTCGCTACCGGCAGCGCACGCCGCGACAGCAGTTCAATGCCTGCCTCGACCTTACCAAGATCGTCGATACGCATCCAGCGAATCGTTCCAACCATCCAGTTCGCCGATGTTCCATCCGATATCAGGCGCAATCCCACCACCTCGCCGACCTTCGCGCGCACGGTTTCGCCGCCCGGTCCGCAGTCCCACATCAAACGATAGCCGCGCAGACTCTGATCGAGCACGCTGGCCGACGGGCGCAAAACACGCGCATGTTCGTTGACTGCCATCGCCCACGAGGCGACGCTGTCACCCACATCGACGATATCGGCATTTCCCGAGACGCGCTGGGCAAACGAAGTGAATTCTTCGTTCCCGGCCAGCACGCAATGCAGATCGTGCAGGCCGATCACGGTTTCCAGCGCATGTTCGCTGTCGAGGCGCTCGTAGCGCCGCGCGTGTTCGGCGGTTAGGCTGGCGATGAGGCTTCGGATCAGACCCAACTCGACCGTGCGTGTGCCGTTGTTGCGCGAGCGCAGTTCGAGCGTCGGTGCCGATTCCGGCAATGCCGCCAATTCGCCCTCGATATACGCCAGCAGGCGACCGGTATCGATGCCGATCAGGCCTTCGCGATGCGATTCGCCGGTGGTGATCATGTAGCCGGGTCCGCTGTCGGCATTGGTATCGACCAGGCGCAGCCCGTCGTAATCGCTCGGGACCGATTTGAACAGTCTCAGATCGCAATATTCCTCGAGAATACGAGTGATCTCGATGATCTCGGGCAACTCGCGAAACGTGTAGCTGTAGGGGTCGATCAGGGCCAGCAATAGCGCATGAGCGTATGCCGGTTGCGCGCGTTGACCATTGCCGATACCCATGCCGATACCGCCCAGCGGGCGATTCTCGATGTTCAGATCAACGACGACGCGATAGACATCATGCAAGGCCTGCCAGACGCCGGCCGGTGGTGTGTGGTAAAGCAGATAAGCCTTTTGCAGGCAGGCACCGCCATGTTCCAGGGCGCGCACCGCAGCAAGGACTGCCGACCCGCTCTTGAACATGGGCACCGCAGCCTTGGGTGCGCACAGGTCGTACAGCGCCTCGATATAGCCGATCGCCAGTTCGTATTGAAACCCTTCGGTCAGACTGCCCAGTTCAGCCTTTTGCGGCGACAGCGGAAATGTGGCACCGATGACTTGTTTTTCCGCAACGGCGCTTAGCTGCGCGACTGGCTCGCGCAGAATCTCAAGCGCTTCCAGACGCTCCCCAGGGCCGATGCGGGCCTGGTTCATCCAGCGCAGCCGTTCCTGTAGCAGGCTCGTGCTGGCGGCAAAGCTTGCCATCGGCAACGACGCCGCCCACGAACGCACCGAACGCGCATCGGTCGCCGGCGCGCCGTCATCGGGCGAACTGCGGCGCGGGATCGCCCGCAGCAGGCGCCGATACAAGTCGTTCATGCTGGGAAACCCACTCATTCGCGTCGCAGCCTCTTTTCGCAGCGTCGTTTCAACAATCTCATGACTGCGCTATGCAAGTCACAGGCCAAGCACGAGGATTGCACTATTCGCCGGCGCAAGTCTGCCAATCAGCGCACGCCACGAAAGCCACCCGATGTAATTCTAGTCGCCTGTGCGCCGCAATGCGCCGTGCAGCAGCCGACGTGTGATGGCTTGTTTCAGCCCATCATGGGTTGCCAAGCCCATGCGGGCCAGCTCGTCAGGGTATCTGGACTTGCCGGCTTTCAGGAATGCGCCGGCGAGTTGCAGCCAACCGCTCATGCCGCTGGTACTCGCACGTTTGAGCCATCCCAGCGCCGGCAACAATCGGAGCTCGACGGCGCTGAAATCGCTGCCGAACGGGAACGCCGGCAGCAATCCCTGCCGCTCAACTGCGGCAAGCCGTTTTCGCAGATGTTCCGGCGTATTGCGTCGCCACGTTTCAGGCACCTGGAAATCGCGCGGCAACTTTTGCGCATGGATAGCGCTGGCAGCCAATTCATCGACAAATTGCGCGTCGCTGATCGAGAGCATTGCGCGGATGCAGTTTTCGTCCGAGCGCCCGCGCAAATCGGCGACACCATATTCGGTGACGTAGATATCGCGCAGGTGGCGCGGGATCGTCGTGTGCCCGTAGTTCCAGCGAATATTGGAGTAACGCTTTCCGCCCGACTCGCGCGTCGCTCTCAGCAGCAGCACCGAGCGACCCCCGGCTAATGCGTGCGCCATCGCGACAAAATTGTATTGACCGCCCACTCCGCTGACGACGCGCCCGTCCTCCAGCGCATCGGAAGCTGCGGCGCCGAGCAAGGTCGCCATCATGCAGGTGTTGAAAAAGCGTGCGTCACGGCGCTGCGTCGCATCGAGCGTTTCGCGCCCCCCGTAGAGTTGATTGACATCGGATACTCGCGTCATCGCGAGGCCAGCGTAGTCATCTCCATCGAGTCCACGCAGCCAGTCGTAGAACGCATGCGAGCCGAGATAGAACGCCCCGCGCAGATAACGCCCGCCACACAGGCGGCGGCCGGTTAAGATGGCGTCGAGCGCGGCCAGCGTGGGCGGGTCATCAAGATCAGGCGTGATTTCCACATCGCTGCCGACGCGCAATCGTCCGCCCATCCATCTGGCCTCTCCGGGCAGGAAGCCGAAGCGTTGCAGTCGAGCGACCTCGTTCGCATCGAGATGCGCCGACAACACACCGCAAGCACGAAGCCGCGCGGCGTCACCCGTACGCAGCGTCTCGCCGATCACATCGCCATCAAGCGCTTGTTGCAGGGCAAGATCGTCATAGACATTCCG
>JBDTOS010000311.1:0-3544 GCA_039933095.1 Dokdonella sp. | reverse complement strand
AGTTTGCCTTTGCCACCCGCCGGCTGATGCAACAGATGCGTGCCGATCTGGATCGCAATGCGACCGGCGATGATCGACATCGGCGCCAGCAGCGGCAGCGAGCCATCATCCATCTCGACCGATTCAAACGCGACGCCGGTCAGCCCGATCTCCAGCAGACGCTTGGTCAATGCCGGTTCGGCGGCCAGATGCAGGTAGCAGAAAAGCAGGTGATCCTTGCGTAGACGCGCGAGATCGCCGGCAATCGGCTCCTTGACCTTGACGATCAGTTCGCCGATTTCGTACAGCTTGTCGGCATCGGCGACCACGTTCACGCCCACACTCGAGAAATTCTCGTCGGAAAATCCGCTCTTGCGACCGGCTCCGGACTGGATGTAGACCTCGTGCCCATGCGAAACCAGATCGGCGCAGGCCGCCGGTACCAGGGCCACGCGTCCTTCAAGGGTTTTCGTTTCCGCCGGAATACCGATACGCATCAGATAACCTCAATCGATGAATGGATAGTCGCATCGCGAACAATTCGCGAGCGAAGAATAAACTGGATGCAGCCTTGAATCGGAACCGAAGACACCTCATCCTGACCATCGTTGCCGCTCCGGCGAGCGAGAGATTCGCGCGCTCACGGGTACGGGAAAGTGGCTGCCTGAGCCCAAAGTATCAGAACGCGTCAGCGTTTCCGGGCCTGTCAGCATGGAATCTTGAATACACAAACAGGCCGTCTCGAAGCGGTCGGGATTATACATGAGCCCTCTGAAGCACTCGCGATTGATCATCCTTGGTTCCGGTCCGGCCGGTTACACCGCTGCCGTCTACGCAGCACGCGCCAACCTCAAACCGACGATGATCACCGGCCTCGCCCAAGGCGGTCAGTTGATGACGACAACCGATGTCGACAACTGGCCCGGCGATGTTCATGGATTGCAAGGTCCCGAATTGATGAAACGTATGGCCGAACACGCCGAGCGTTTCAACACCGAGATGGTGCTCGATCACATCCACACGGCCGACCTGTCGCGCAAACCCTTCCACCTCAAGGGCGACGACGGTGAATATTCCTGCGATGCGCTGATCATCGCGACTGGCGCGACGGCGAAATACCTCGGCATCGAATCGGAAGAAGCATTCAAGGGCAAAGGCGTTTCGGCGTGCGCGACTTGCGACGGATTCTTCTTCCGCGAACAGGAAGTCGCCGTGATCGGCGGCGGCAACACCGCAGTCGAAGAAGCACTGTACCTGTCCAACATCTGCTCGAAGGTGACTCTGGTCCATCGCCGCTCGTCGCTGCGCGCGGAGAAGATCATGCAGGACAAACTTTTCGAGAAGCAGCGCAGCGGCAAGATCGAGATCATCTGGGATCACACCGTGGACAAGGTTCTCGGCGACGAGACCGGCGTCAATGGCTTGCGCCTTAAGAGCATGAAGGACGCCAGCACGCGCGATATCTCCGTCACCGGAATGTTCGTCGCGATCGGGCACACGCCGAATACCGGTATCTTCGACGGCCAGCTCGACATGGCCGATGGTTACATCCGCATCCGTGCAGGTCTTGATGGCGGCGCAACCGGAACCAGTGTCGCCGGGGTGTTTGCGGCCGGTGATGTCGCCGACCACGTGTATCGGCAGGCGGTCACCTCGGCCGGATTCGGATGCATGGCGGCGCTCGATGCCGAAAAATATCTCGACCTCGGTGATACGCGCAGCTGATCAAGGGAAGCGCTGAACAAATCGGCGAATGATCGAAGCGGCGTTTCACAGCAGGCTCGACGAAATCCCGGCGGCAAGCTGGGACGGCCTTCGTCACGACGATCATCCTTTCACTGCGCATGCGTTTCTCGCCGGACTTGAACGGCACGATTGCCTGCGTGCCGATGCCGGCTGGAAACCTCACCATCTTGGTCTGTACGAGAACGATCAACTGATCGCGGCGGCGCCGCTTTATCTGAAATACAACTCGCATGGCGAGTTCGTATTCGACTGGAGTTGGGCAGGTGTTTATGCGCAGCACGGACTCGAGTATTACCCGAAGCTGTTGACCGCCGTACCCTACTCGCCCGTGACCGGACCGCGTCTGCTGGTTCGCAAGGATCAGGATTCGTTAGCCCTGCGCCGGCTTCTGATCGAGACGATTCGGGTCGAAACCGAGCGCCTGGGCCTGTCATCCGCGCACGTCACCTTCGTCGATGCAGAATTCGTCGATGCAGGAGAAGCCAGCGCATTCGCTGAAACCGATTGGTTGCCGCGTTTCGATTGGCAGTTCCACTGGGAAAATCGCGGCTGGTGCGACTTTGAGGGTTTTCTCACTGCGTTGAATCACAAGAAGCGCAAGAACATCCGTCACGAGCGACGCCTGGTTGCCGACGCCGGTATCGTTTGCGAAATTCGCCACGGCGACGAACTCACCGATGAGGATTGGTCCGATCTGCACCGCTTCTATCTCGGCACGTTTGCCGAGCGCGGCAACTACCCGGCGTTGACCGAGGAATTTTTCCGCCATCTCGGCTGCGCCATGCCGCGCCAGATCCTCGCGGTGCTGTGCCGTGATGCACGCCGTACGATTGCAGCGGCTATCTTCCTGCGCAGTGCCAATACGCTGTATGGCCGCTATTGGGGTGCGGAGTCCGACATTCCCGGCCTTCATTTCGAGGCCTGCTACTACCAGGGGATCGAATACTGCCTGCGCGAAGGTTTGCAGCGTTTTGAACCCGGCGCGCAAGGCGAACACAAATTGGCGCGCGGGTTTCTGCCGACCGCGACGCGCTCGTTTCACTGGATTGCGCATCCCGCGTTTCGAAAAGCGATCGCCAGCGCGCTGGAGCGCGAAGCGGAGGCGCTGCATGGATATCGCGACGACTTGCTTGCGCATTCGCCGTATCGGATTGTTTCCTGATGCGACTGCCATTTCTTGATTCATCACTCAGCGAAGGCGACGAGCCGGCTTTTCCGCCAGTCGCCCAAGCAACGGCCAATCCAAATGGATTGCTCGCAGCGGGCGGCGATCTTTCGCCGCAACGCCTACTCGCCGCCTATCGACGCGGCATTTTCCCGTGGTATTCGCCGGGAGAGCCAATACTCTGGTGGTCGCCCGATCCGCGCACGGTCTTTCTGACCGACTGCATGCACGTGCCACTGCGATTCAAGCGCTGGCTGCGCAGTTGCTCATGGACGCTGCGCGCCGACAGTGCTTTCGAAGCGGTCATTCGCGCCAGCGCCGCGCCGCGCGAGGAACATGGCGGTACCTGGCTGGATGCACACATGATCGCAGCGTATTGCCGTCTGCACGATCTCGGACACGCACACTGTGTTGAGGTCTGGGACGGCGACGAACTCGTCGGTGGCATCTACGGCGTCGCAATCGGCCGCATGTTTTTCGCCGAATCGATGTTCAGTCGGCGCACCAATGCGTCCAAGGTCGCGCTGTTTGCGCTATCGCGAACGTTGGCGCTGTGGGGCTTTCCGATGCTCGACGCTCAGGTCCGTTCGCAGCATCTGTTGACGCTCGGAGCCGCCGACATGCCGCGTATCGTGTTCTGCCGGTGTGTCGCCG
>JBDTOS010000310.1:0-3581 GCA_039933095.1 Dokdonella sp. | reverse complement strand
GAGGGATTCGAACCCTCGATAGAGCTATAAACCCTATACTCCCTTAGCAGGGGAGCCCCTTCAGCCGCTCGGGCATCTCTCCGGGATTCTTGCTTAACTGACGTGTGTCGATACGGGAGCGCGTCGATGCAATCAGTGGCGGACGCGCAGGATAGCGGCCTGGTGTCGATGGGTAAAGCGTTTCAGCTATCGCCCTCGGGCTCCTCGTGGTGCGGCATCGCATCGCCACTTTGTTCGCGTTTGATGCGCTGGTAAATCTCTTCGCGATGAACAGGTACATCCTTCGGCGCATTGATGCCGATCCGGACCTGATTGCCTTTGACACCGAGGACAGTCACCGTCACCTCGTCCCCTATCATCAACGTCTCACCTACGCGGCGAGTCAAAATCAACATGTAATCATCTCCAAATGGTGCCGGGGGGCAGTTGGAAGCAATGAGCGCTATACCTCGCGCCGTTGCAAACAGTCTCCGGCGCCGTGAATATCAGCCCCTTCGCTGACTGCACGACCTGACTAGAATCCGGGCAACCCGCCGAGGTTGCCATCCATGCCATGGCTGAGCATCCGAGCGGAGCTGAATAGATTGCGATACTAACCAAGCGCCGACGTTCACGCAACGCAGCAAATGGAAATATTGCGTTAACGGGCGCCGATCTCAGCCAATCCGCGCAGTCACCCACTCTGGCACTTGCGCCAACGCGGCATCAAGTGCGGGCGAATCGATGCCACCACCCTGGGCCATGTCGGCGCGTCCGCCGCCCTTGCCACCAATCTTTGCGGCGACATCGGCGACCATATCTCCGGCCTTGATCTTGGCCAACGCTGTTCCGCCGACGCCGCCGACCAATGCAATCTTGCCATCGGCTCCGGAGGCCAGCAGCACCACGCAATCGGCAAGTTTGGCCTTGATCTGATCGATCGCCTCGCGCAGACCCCTGGCATCAAGACCGTCGACGCGGGCGACCAGAAGCTTGATGCCGCCGATGTCCTGCGCTTGACTGGCCAGATCATGAGTCGCCGCGCCTGCGGCCTTGGCTTTCAGCGATTCGAGCTCGCGTTCGAGCTTGCGTTGCCGGTCGGTCAATTGGCGCAATTTTTCGACAACGTCGGCTGGCGACGCCGACAACAGCTCCGACAACGTCGCCAGACGCTGTTCTTCGTCGGCAACAAACGCCATCGCACCCACGCCGGTCAGCGCCTCAATGCGGCGAATGCCCGAAGCAACGCCACTTTCGCTGACGATCTTGAACAGACCGATGTCGCCAGTACGCTGCACATGGGTGCCGCCGCACAGCTCAGTCGAGAAATCGCCCATCTTCAGAACACGCACGCGATCGCCGTATTTTTCGCCGAACAGCGCCATCGCGCCGAATTCGATTGCCTCGTCGTAGCCCATTTGATGAATCTCGGCCTCGGCGTTGCGGCGGATTTCGTCGTTGACCAGTTCCTCGACGCGACGTAGCTCGGCTGGTCCGACTGGGCGGAAGTGGGAAAAATCGAAACGCAACCGATCCGGGGCGACCAGCGAACCTTTCTGGGTCACATGATCGCCGAGCACCTTGCGGAGCGCTGCGTGCAAGAGGTGCGTGGCAGAGTGGTTGAGAATCGTGGATTGACGGCGCTCGCGATCGACTTCGCTCGACACGACCGCACCTGTGCGCAAGGTACCGCTTCCGTTCCAGCGTCCGACATGGCCGTGAAATGCGCCGGCCAGTTTGCTGGTATCGCTGACGTCGAATTGGCCGGCATCGGTTTTCAGCACACCGATATCGCCGACCTGCCCGCCCGATTCGGCGTAGAACGGCGTGCGATCGAGAATCACAACTGCTTCGTCGCCATCATCTAGCTGCTCGACCTTGCGCCCGCTGCGCACGATCGCGAGCACGCGATTGCCGGTTTCGGCGAGCGCGTCGTAGCCACTGAACACGGTCGGCGGCAGGCTGCTCGCGATTTCCGCCGGCAGCATCGCCTTCGATTCGAACTGGCTCGCACCGCGCGCGCGCTCGCGTTGTTCGCTCATCGCAACCTCAAAGCCGGCCATATCGACGCTCAGGCCGCGCTCGCGCGCAATGTCAGCAGTGAGATCGACCGGGAAGCCGTAGGTGTCGTACAACCGAAATGCGTCGCTGCCGGATATTTGCGTGGACTGCTTTTCGCCCAAACGTCCGGTGATGTCCTCGAACACCTTCATGCCGTTTTCGAGTGTCTCGCCGAAGCGCTGCTCCTCGGCTTTCAGCGCGGCCTCGACGAAATCACGCTTGGCCGTCAATTCCGGATACGCGCCGCCCATTTCCGCAACCAGTGGTTCGACCATCTTCCAGAAGAACTCGCCGCGCACGCCGAGCATCCAGCCGTGCCGCAGCGCGCGCCGGATGATGCGGCGGAGCACGTAGCCGCGTCCTTCGTTAGACGGCAATACGCCGTCGACGATCAGGAACGCGCAGGCGCGGATGTGATCGGCGATCACGCGTAGCGACTTGTTTTCGATGTCGCTGGTGCCGGTCAACTGGGACGCGACCTGGATCAGGTGCTGGAACAGATCGATCTCGTAGTTCGAATGCACGTTTTGCAGGATCGCGGCGAGGCGTTCCAGGCCCATGCCGGTGTCGACACACGGTGCCGGCAACGGACTCAAGGTTCCGTCGGTTGCTCGATCGAACTGCATGAAGACGAGATTCCAGATTTCGATGTAGCGATCGCCGTCCTCGTCCGGCGAGCCCGGCGGTCCACCTGCGATATGCGCGCCGTGATCGTAGAAAATTTCAGTGCACGGGCCGCACGGGCCGGTGTCGGCCATCTGCCAGAAATTATCCGACGCGAACGGCGCGCCCTTGTTGTCGCCGATGCGCACGATGCGCTCAGGTGGGATGCCGACTTGATCCTTCCATATCGCGTAAGCCTCGTCATCGGTCTGGTAGACCGTAACCAGCAGGCGATCCTTCGGCAGTTGCCAGACTTCGGTCAGCAGTTCCCAGGCCCACAGGATTGCATCGCGCTTGAAATAATCGCCAAAGGACCAGTTGCCAAGCATCTCGAAAAAAGTGTGATGACGGGCGGTGTAGCCGACCTGGTCGAGATCGTTGTGCTTGCCGCCCGCACGCAGACAGCGCTGCACATCAACGACGCGTGGGGCTGGCGGCTTCTCGCTACCGAGAAACGCATTCTTGAACGGCACCATGCCCGAGTTGGTGAACATCAGGGTCGGGTCGCTGGACGGAACAAGGGATGCCGAAGGCACCACGGTGTGGCCCTTGGAGCGAAAAAATTCGAGGAAGTCGGAACGGATGTCGGCGCTGGTTTTCATCGATCGGTTCAATCCGGAGTGCGGACACGCCGATGAACGTCCAAGCGGAGTTCTCAATCGAACTCGTCACCGGGATCGCCGATGTCGGCGCGTGTGAGAACGCTTACTGTGGCGGCATCGAAGCCGCGGCGCAAGAGAAAGGCCGCACGACGGCTCCTTTCCTTGGCATCGTTGGCCGGTTTGCGCCCGTAGTGGCGCTGCAATTGGCGTCGGGCAAGATCACGCCAGTCGCAATCCTGCGCACTTATCGCAGCGCTGATTTCGGCATCACTGACT
>JBDTOS010000309.1:0-3586 GCA_039933095.1 Dokdonella sp. | reverse complement strand
CCCCAGATAGCGACTGTCCTACCGGAATAACGAACATGTTCAGCAAAGATCTCGAACTCACCATCGGCCAGTGCTACAAGGCGGCGCGCGAGCAACGCCACGAGTTCATGACCGTGGAACACTTGCTGCTGGCGTTACTCGACAATCCGTCGGCGGTCACGGTCATGCGCGCAAGCAACGCCGATCTCGGCAAGCTCGGTCAGGATCTGCGCGCGATCATCGCCGAGACAGTGCCCGTGCTGCCGGCCAACGATGAGCGTGATACCCAGCCGACGCTCGGTTTCCAGCGCGTATTGCAACGCGCGGTCTATCACGTGCAATCGTCAGGCCGGAAGGAAGTCACCGGAGCCAATGTGCTGGTCGCGATTTTTGGCGAGAAGGATTCGCACGCTGTTTATTTCCTCGGCCAGCAGGACATCACCCGGCTCGATGTCGTCAACTATATTTCGCACGGCATTGCCAAGATCGGCGATGAATCCAGCGAGCAGGCCAAGTCGGGCGAAGGCAAGTCCGAGAGTGAATCCGCCGAAGAGCCGCGCGGTAATCCTCTCAACGATTACGCCAGTAACCTCAACGATCTCGCGCGGCAAGGCAAGATAGATCCGCTGATTGGCCGCAACGAAGAGGTCGAACGCACGATCCAGGTGCTGTGCCGTCGGCGCAAGAACAATCCGCTGTATGTCGGCGAAGCCGGCGTCGGCAAGACTGCGCTGGCCGAAGGGCTGGCCAAGCGCATCGTCGAAGGTGATGTTCCTGACGTGCTTCAGGATGCAACGATTTACGCGCTCGATCTCGGCGCGCTGGTCGCCGGCACCAAGTATCGCGGCGATTTCGAGAAGCGGCTCAAGGCCGTCATCGCACAGTTACGCAAGGAACCTGGCGCAATACTTTTCATCGACGAAATCCACACGATCATCGGTGCCGGTTCGGCGTCAGGCGGCACGATGGATGCCTCGAACCTGATCAAACCGATGCTTGCTTCAGGCGAGATGCGTTGCATCGGTTCGACGACGTACCAGGAATACCGCGGGGTGTTCGAAAAGGATCGTGCGCTGGCGCGGCGCTTCCAGAAGATCGATATCGTCGAGCCGTCCATCGCCGAAAGCATCGAAATTCTCAAGGGCCTCAAAACGCGCTTCGAGGATCATCACAAAGTCGAGTACACCGGCGATGCACTGCGTGCGGCAGTGGATCTATCGGTCAAGCATATCGCCGATCGATTGCTGCCGGACAAGGCGATTGACGTGATCGACGAGGCCGGTGCACGTCAGCGTCTGTTGCCGATCGATGAGCGCTCCGGTGTAGTCGATGTTGGCGACATTGAGTTCGTCGTTGCGCGCATGGCTCGAATTCCGGCCAAACAAGTATCGGCATCGGATCGCGATGTGCTGCGCAATATCGATCGCAATCTGAAGATGGTCGTGTTCGGCCAGGATGCCGCGATCGATTCGCTCGCCAGCGCAATCAAGATGGCGCGTTCGGGATTGAACAATCCGGGCAAACCCATCGGCTGCTTCCTGCTGGCCGGTCCGACCGGTGTCGGCAAGACCGAAGTCACGCGCCAGCTTGCGCTACAACTCGGTGTCGAATTGCTGCGCTTCGACATGTCCGAATACATGGAAGCGCACTCGGTATCGCGCCTGATCGGTGCGCCACCGGGCTATGTTGGCTTTGATCAGGGCGGGCTGCTGACCGAACAGATCGTCAAGCACCCGCATTGCGTGCTGCTGCTCGACGAGATCGAGAAAGCGCATCCCGATGTCTATAACGTGCTGTTGCAGATCATGGATCGTGGCGCGCTGACCGACACCAATGGACGCGAAGCGAATTTCAAGAACGTCATCATGGTCATGACGACCAATGCCGGTGCGCAACAGGCCGCGCGCCGCACCATGGGTTTCGTCGAGCAGAGTCATGCCAGCGATGCGATGGAAGTCATCCGCCGCGCGTTCACGCCGGAATTCCGCAATCGACTCGATGCGGTGATCCAGTTCAACCCGCTCGATTTCGAACATATTCTGCGCGTCGTCGACAAGTTCCTGATCGAACTCGAAGCTCAGTTGCTGGAGAAGCGCGTGTCGTTGTACGTCGATGCATCCGCCCGGCGCTGGCTGGCCGAGAACGGTTTCGATCCGCAGATGGGCGCGCGGCCGATGGCGCGGGTGATTCAGGACAACGTCAAGCGCAAACTCGCCGATGAACTGCTGTTCGGCAAACTCGCCGACGGCGGCAAGGTGTCGCTATCGGTCGACGATGGCAAACTTTCGGTCGAAATCGAGGCGGCGGAAAAGCTGCCAGCGGTGGTCGAATAACGCTGCACCGCTCGGCAGAGTCACTTGCGTGACTCGTTATATCGAACTAAACTAAATGAACTTAGTTTAGTTTGGATAAGGTCGTGAATACCGTCAATATCCACGAAGCAAAAACCCATTTGTCGAAGCTGGTGGATCAGGCGGCCAAGGGCGAGTCGTTCGTGATTGCCAAAGCGGGCAAACCGATGGTGAGGGTCGCTGCACTCGACGCGCCTACCGGTGATGAGCGTAAGCGGTTGGGCTTCCTGTCCGGGCAGATTGAGGTGCCTGACGATTTCGATCGCATGTTTGAATCCGATATCGCTGCGTTGTTCGGCGATCCGTGAAGCTGTTGCTGGATACGCACCTGCTGTTGTGGGCCGCAGGGCAGACGAAGCGCCTGCCTGCCTCGGTCCGCAAACTGCTTGCGGATGCGGACAATGCGTTGCTGTTCAGCGCCGCAAGTCTGTGGGAAATCACTATCAAGTGCGCGCTCGGTCGAGCTGACTTTCAGGTAGATGCGCGGGTGTTGCGGCGCGGCCTGCTCGACAACGGTTACGTCGAATTGCCAATTCGCAGCGATCATGCGGTTGCGCTGGATAGCCTGCCGCCGATCCACAAGGATCCTTTCGATCGCATGCTCGTCGCGCAGGCCACGGTCGAAGGGATTACGTTGCTGACATCCGATCCCGTCATCGCACGCTACCCCGGACCTATCAGGAAGGTGTGAGCGGCTTATCTATCCTATGCGCGTTGGAGGTAAGTCTCTCAACGCGTGGAATCACTTCATGCGGTAGGTGATGCGGCCCTTGGTCAGGTCGTACGGCGTCATCTCGCACTTGACCTTGTCGCCGGTCAGGATGCGGATGTAGTTCTTGCGCATGCGACCGGAAATATGTGCGGTCACAACATGGCCGTTCTCGAGCTTTACCCGGAACGTGGTATTGGGCAAGGTCTCCAGAATCGTACCTTCCATCTCGATGACATCGTCTTTGGACATTCTTTCCTTGGGGCTTGGGCGACACGCGCGAGCGGGGCCGACGGTGAAGCAGGGCGCGCGATTCTGCCACGATCGCGCGGCCACGGAAAGCGAATCGACCCTCAGGTGCCCGAATCGGTTTGGCTTGCACCCGGCTGCTGGCCGATCAAATCCGTTGCACACAGGAGCGGAAACTGCTCGCTCCAACTGCCATAGATGCCTTCCTGCTCAACGTATTCGGCGACACGCCGGCAGAACACGATACGTGGCATGTCGGCGGCTCCCAGCGTCAACAGATGCTGCGAACGGACCTGCG
>JBDTOS010000308.1:0-3591 GCA_039933095.1 Dokdonella sp. | reverse complement strand
ACAGCGCTATTTACTTGGCAGCGCGCAGCTGACGCGACAGGGTATCGATGCGCGCGATCAGCGAGTCGATATCGGCCTTCGACGGCACGCCCAGGCGGGCCAGAACGCGTTCGGCACCGTTCTGCAGCGTGGTCTCGAAAACCTTGACCTGCTTCGAGAACTCTTTCTGCAGCTTCGCAGCGCGGCTCTTCACGGCGGCAACGCGGCTCTGCACAACACCGTCGACATTCTGGCTGATGCTGGCAATCGTCTTGTCGGCCTGCTTCTGCATGCCCTGCCCTTCGCGAATCAGGCGTCCGACCATCTCTTCGCCGTTCTTGCGCAGCAACGAAGCGGCGCCGAGGCTGGCCAGCCACATCGAGCGCGAAGCCGATTCGGCGTCATTGCGCATGGCGATGGTGGTGCTGGCGATCTGCTTGGAGACGGACTGCCTGGACGCAGCCTGCTTGCTGGTGGACTTTTTGGCGGTTTTCGACTTGCTCGTGGTCTGCTTTTTCATGATGGCTTCTCATTGGGGAATGGATCGCCGACATCGAGTCCGCGATGTCGCCATCATGGGCGATCAACCTGGAGCTTTCACACTACTCCGCACTGGTGGGGGGTGCTGCTACCAGTTCGGGCGAATCTGACTGCTCTCGCGCTTGCGATCCCAGGCGCGCAATTCGTCGCGCAGATGGGCGACGCGTTGGCGTCCGAGCGCGTTGCGCTGTTCGTCGAGAACCGCGCCGTTGAGCAACTCGGCCAGGCGCTGCGCGGTTGGCAGCATGGTGTCCCAGGCATCGAGTGCGGGCAGCGGACCGGGCAAGGTCATGAACAGGGTGACGCCGGGCGTGGCGAGTTGCTCGATGTGCGCCATATCGAAACTGCCCGGCTTGGTCATCGTGGCCATGCTGAATATCGGGCCGAGATCGAACTTGCCGGCCACCATGCGGTGGAAAATATTGCGGTCGCCGAATTCAAGGCCGGCTTTTTCGGCCGCCACGACCAGTTCGGATCCACTGATCGTGCTGCTGCTCCGCGCCGAGACATACAAAGTGACGATGCGTTCGATTTCACCCGCTGGACGCACGCCGATTGTGGATCGCCGGCTGGCACCGGCGCGCGATCGTGGCTCCCGTCGAACGCTGTCGCCATCAGCTGGCGACTCGTCGTCATCGCTGCCGATCTCGAATTCAGCCTGACTCGGTTCGCCGTCGCCAAACTCATCGGCCGCATCGCCATCATTACTGCCAAGCGTCGGTTCCACACGCTCGCCATCGGCGTTGCGATCAATGCGTTTGCCCTGCCCTGGCTTGCGCGGTCGTCCGAACAGATAGATCAGCAGCAACAGAACCGCGCCGATCGCGCCGATCAGGATGCGTAGTTCGGTCGGGCTGAGGGCGGGAGCTTGGTCCATCGTGGATACCTCGTCAGGCAACGCCGGCCAGTTTAGCCGCTTCCTCAAGATCGACTTGAACAAGCCGGGAAACGCCGGGTTCGCGCATGGTGACTCCGCAAAGCTGGCTCGCGGCATCCATCGTACCCTTGTTGTGGGTCACGAACACGAACTGGACACGCTCGCTCATGTCGCGGACCAGGGACGAGAAACGCCCGACATTGGCCTCGTCGAGCGGTGCATCGACTTCGTCGAGCAGACAGAATGGAGCCGGGTTGAGTCGGAAAATCGCGAACACGAGGGCCACCGCTGTCAACGCCTTTTCGCCACCCGACAACAACGAAATCGAGCTGATGCGTTTGCCCGGCGGGCGCGCCATGATCGCAACACCGGTCGAAAGCAGATCGTCGCCGGTCAGTTCAAGAAAGGCTTGGCCGCCACCGAACAGACGCGGGAACAACTCCTGGATGCCGGCATTGACCTGATCGAAGGTATCGCGGAAGCGCTGGCGGGTTTCCTTGTCGATCTTGCGGATCGCACCTTCCAGTGTTTCCAGCGCTGTAGTCAGATCGGCTAGCTGGGCGTCGAGATAGGTCTTGCGTTGCGATTGTTCCTCGTATTCCTGGATCGCCGCCAGATTGACCGGCTCAAGCCGCGCGATCTTGTGTCCGAGATCATCGAGCGTTGCCTGCCACTGCGCCGCATCGCCCGCTTCCGGCAACGCAGCGAGCACTTCGTCGATCGCAAATCCGGCATCGCTGATCGCCTTGCTCAGCGCCTGCGCACGCAGCCGATTTTCCTGCTCGGCAAGACGCAACTCGCTGATCTGATCGCGCTGCTCGCCGAGATTGTGCTCGTGGCGCTGGCGCTCATGCTCAAGTTCACGCAGGGCAGCATCACGCTCTTCGAGCGCCTTGCGCGCCTCGATCATGCGTTTGTCGACCAACAGGCGCTGATTGAGATAGGTCTGGCGCTCGCCGTCGAGCGCGCCGACCGGATCACGTCCGGCTTCAAGCTGGGCGACGATTTCGTCGCGCCGGGTTGCCAGCTGCGCGATCTGCACCTGCATGCGTTGCAGCGCCTGCCCTAGCGACGCCAGTGCCGAACGCTTCGCTTCGATCGCCAAGGCCAGTTCATGCGCGCGCTCTCGCGCCTCGCGTGCGCTCATGCGCGCTTCTTCGCGTGCTTCAAGCAATTGCCGGCGCTCGCTATCGAGGCGTTGGCGCGTCTGCTCGAGTTCACCCATGCGCTCGACCGCCACATCGAGCCGACCACGCGCTTCGGATATCTGGGAGCGACTGCCATCGAGTTGCTCGACCAGCGCGGTGATCTCCTGTCCGATGCGGGTCAATCGTTCTCCAGCCGCATCGTGCTGGCCACGTCGATGCTGCAACTGACCACCAAGATCTGCAAGACGGCGTTGCTGTTCGTATAGCTCGCGCTGACGTTCATCGCGCTCGCGTTCCGCTTCGACACGTGCACCACGTGCATGCTCAAGTTGGGTCGTGTTGGTGTCGACGTTCTCGTTGAGTTTCGCGACACGCTCGCGCAGGAATTCAATCTCGCGTTCGCGGGCAAGAACGCCGACCTGCGCATCGCTGCCGCGCTGCACGCGCGCAAATCCATGACCCAACCACTCGCCTGACGGACAGATAACCGATTCATCGGGGCTGAGTTGTCCTAGCAGCGATCGCGCCTCGGCGAGATTCGCGGCGGTGCGAACCTTGGAGAGCAGCGCACGGGCTGCAGCCGGTCCTGTTGTGTGTGCAGCAAGCGTGCCGGTCGCATCGAATGTCGCATCGGTGTTTTGCGCGAGCAAACCGAGATCGGCGTCGCGCAGTTCGCCTAGTTCGCCAGCAAGTTGTTCCGGGACCGGAACCAGTACCGCTTCGAGCCAGCCATCGAGCACCGTTTCGACAGCAGCTTCCCAGCCGGCATCAACGCGCAGTACTTCACCGAGTCGTCGCGCGGTGCTCAAGCCAAGCTTGTCGAGCCACTGCCGCGCGGCTTCGCCGGATTCACCCAGAGCGCCCTGTTGCAAGGCTTCGAGCGATGCCAGACGACCGCGAGCCTGCTCCAGTTCGCTGCGCTCGCTGCTCAACGTTTGCTGGAGCGCGCTTTCGCGTTCGACGTTTTGCTCGAACAAGGCACGGCGCTGGTCGACTTCGCCGGCAGATCTCTCCAATGTGACGCGTAGAGTTCCGTGATCGCTGTCA
>JBDTOS010000307.1:0-3595 GCA_039933095.1 Dokdonella sp. | reverse complement strand
GTGCCGCCGATCGGTTGCGCCAGCGCAGCCAGCACGCGCGCATCGACATAGACCTGACCGGGCGGCGGAGCGTGCGCGACAGCCACCGCGCCGTCGCGGCCGCGCACGGTCAAGGTTCCGCGCAACGGAAACGCCGCATCGCTGGCGCGCACGTCGCAGAACTGACTGTGGTCGCCGGCGAACACGACGCTCGGGAATTCCGCCAGCGCGTTGCTGCGCAGACCATCGGCGCTCGCGCGCTCGGCAAACTTCGGCGGCAGCGCCTCACGCGAACCGATAGATAGATCGCCGCCAATGAGTTCCGCAGCGGACGCGACGATGGCGTGTTCCACGCGACTTGCCAGCGTACCGACCGCCGTCAGTGCGGTGATCGCCAGCACCAGCGCGATCGCCAGCGTGACCAGCTCGCCGTGACGGATTTCGCGGCGCAGTGTGCGCGCGGCAAAGCGCAGCGGTTTCACGCGTGATCGCCTTGCTCGGCGATGACGATATCGTCATGGTCGACCATCTTGCCGTCGCGCAAACTCACGCGTGATGTGCAGCGCGTGGCCAGATGCCGATCGTGGGTAACCAGAATCAGCGTGGTCGCGTGCTCGCGATTGAGGGCGAACAGCAGATCGCCGATGCTGGCACCGGTGCGCTGGTCGAGATTGCCGGTCGGCTCGTCGGCGAATAACAGTTGTGGCCCATGCACGAATGCGCGGGCGAGGGCGACGCGCTGCTGTTCACCGCCGGACAATTGATGCGGGTAGTGGCGCAGGCGTTTCTCAAGGCCGACGGTCGCCAGCGCATCGCGAGCACGGCGACGGGCATCGCTGCTGCCTTCGAGCTCGAGCGGCAGCATGACGTTTTCCTCGGCGTTGAGAGCGGGCAGCAGGTGAAACGACTGAAACAGGAAACCGACCAGACGCCGCCGCAAGCGCGCACGTGCTTCCTCATCGAGTGCATCGAGGCGTGCGCCGGCGAGCGTCACGACGCCTTTGCTCGGTGTGTCCAGGCCAGCCAACAATCCCAGCAAGGTGGTCTTGCCGGAACCGGACTCGCCGACGATCGCGACGCTGTCGCCGCGCGCAACACTGAAACTGACGTTATCGACGATGGTCAGAGCTGCGTCGGGACCCGTGACAGTTTTGCTAAGCTGATCGGCAATCAAGATGGTGACGGATTCACTGCTCATGTACTGCCGATTCCTGTGGTTTGTTTTGACATTGCTCGTTTGCGGATCAGCTGCTGCCGCCCCGCGACCGGTTCTCGTATTGGGCGATTCCCTGTCCGCAGCGCATGGAATCGCGGTGGAGTCGGGTTGGGTCAATCTGCTCGCCGAGCGCTTGCAAAAATCTCCGCAAACACGCGCTGTCGTCAATGCATCGATCAGCGGCGAGACAACCTCGGGTGGCCTCGCGCGTTTACCGAATCTGCTAAGCGAAAGTCATCCCGCTCTCGTCGTTGTAGAACTCGGCGCGAACGATGCCTTGCGCGGATTGCCGATTGCCGAGATCAAGAGCAATCTTGCGCGCATCATCGCAGCCAGCCGTGCCGCCGACGCGCGCGTCGTATTGCTCGGTATCGAATTGCCGATCAACTACGGGCCGCGCTATCGCGACGACTTGCGTTCCATGTATCGGGACCTTGCCAGCGAATTCAAGTTGCCGCTGCTGCCTTTTCTGCTTGATGGCGTCGCCCTCGATCCGAATCTGATGCAGGCCGATGGTCTGCATCCGACTGCGGCGGCGCAGCCGCGCGTGCTGGAAAATGTCTGCTCGGTGCTGATTCCCGTCCTCAATAAATTGCCAGAATCCTAAGCTGCATTCACGCTACGATCACTGTGGTCATGCAAATTTGGAACATTGACATTGCGGAGGGGCGCAGGCGTGAAGCATGAAGGAGATGCATCCGGGCTGGTTTTGCTGGTCGAGGACAATCGCGGAATTGCCGAAATGGTCGGCGAGTTCCTCGAACGGCGTGGCTATACGCTCGACTATGCAGGCGACGGCAATAGCGGCTTGCACCTGGCAATGGAAAATCGCTACGACGTCATCGTGCTCGATCTCGGCCTGCCGGGCCTCGATGGCATCGAGTTGTGTCGTCGGCTGCGCAAGGATGGCAAGAATTCCACGCCAGTCCTGATGCTGACAGCGCGTGACACGATCAGCGACAAGCTGGTTGGACTGGAATCCGGAGCCGACGACTACCTGGTCAAACCCTTCGAGATTCGTGAACTCGAAGCCCGCATTCGGGCCTTGATCCGGCGCGATCGACGTCAGGTCGGCGCCGAAGTGCTGCAGGTGGCCGATCTCATCGTCGATACAGCGACCCGGCAAGTCACTCGTGACGGCAAGGACATGGCGTTGTCTCCTATTGGTTATCGGCTGCTATCGATCCTGATGCGTGAATCTCCGCGGGTGATCAGTCGCCGTGATATCGAGCGCGAAGTGTGGGGCGACACCTTGCCGGATTCGGATACCTTGCGCAGCCACTTGTACAACTTGCGCAAAGTGGTCGACAAGCCATTTCCGACTCAGTTGATCCATACCTTGCAGGGTGCCGGCTATCGTCTTGCCGATCTGGATGCCGAACGTCGCGCCTCTGGCGTCATCAACGGCTGAGAAGGCTGACGAGATCCTTTTCCCGATGCAGCCGCGCGCCGGCATTCGCCGCAAGATATGGGTCAGTTTTGTACTGCAACTTGCAGCGATCAGCTTTGCGATCATCCTCGGCGTGTATGGAGCCGGATTTATTCTCAAGGATGTCCTGATCAATCGCGCACTGGTCAGCGAGGCCGGTCATTACTGGCAACGAGTTGCCAAAGACCCGACCGCGCAACTCCCGGATACCTACAACCTGCGCAGCTATCTGCTTGCCCCGGGCGCACCTCCTGACAATATTCCGATGGCGCTGCGGCATCTGAGCCTCGGCTATCACCGCGTCGTGACGGCTGGAGTCGAGGATCTGGTGCACGTATCGGACGGACCGCCCGGGCGACTGTACCTGGTGTTCAAGCAGGAGCAGGTCGATCGGCTGGCACTGCTGTTCGGCTTCGTACCGTTCATGCTGGTGTTGCTGATCATCTATGCGACCACATGGATAACCTACCGCGCATCGCGGCGCGCGTTGTCGCCGGTTATCGCCTTGGCCAATACGGTGCGCAGCTGGGATCCCAAGAAGCCCGATCTTGATGCCTTGTTGCCAGATCACCTGCCGGCGAACTCGGACGGTGATGTCGAAACGCTCGGGCGCGCTCTGCACGGATTCGCCAGCCGTATTGAGGAGTTTGTCGAACGCGAGCGCAATTTCACCCGCGATGCCAGCCACGAACTGCGCAGCCCGTTGACTGTCATCAAGATTGCCGCCGACGTGCTTGAAGAAGAAACCTTGTCGCCATTCGGACAACGTTCGACGATGCGCATTCGCACGGCGGCGCGCGATATGGAGGCGCTGATCGAGGCATTTTTGTTGCTGGCCCGCGAAGGCGACACGGGTTTACCGGAAGAGGATTTTTCCGCAGTCGAAGTCGTGCACAATGAAGTCGAAAGCGCGCAACCGTTGCTTCAAGACAAGCCGGTCGAATTACGGGTGGTCGAACAGGCCTCGCTTG
>JBDTOS010000306.1:0-3598 GCA_039933095.1 Dokdonella sp. | reverse complement strand
TCGCCTTCGCCAGCAGGATGCAAAACGATGCATCGGCAGTCGGCGCGATGCGCACCCATCGTTTGCCACCGCCACGGTCATCGTCTTCCAACAGCACGAAGCCGAGCGCGTGCGAGAACCATTCGATCGCTTCGTCGTAGTCGCTCACGAGCAAGGCGATCAGCGCGATGTGGCGCTTCATGATTTCTGTGTCAAGGCTTCGCGTTGCAGCGTGCACAGTTCCGCGACGCCTTTGGTCGCAAGCGCGAGCAGCGCGTCGAGTTCTTCGCGGCGAAACGCATGGCCTTCGGCCGTGCCCTGCAATTCGATGAAACCGCCGCCGTCGTTCATGACGACATTCATGTCGGTGTCGCAGTTCGAATCCTCGGCATAGTCGAGATCAAGCACGGGCTGGCCTTGCCATACGCCGACCGAGATCGCGGCGACCGCACCGACGACCGGGTTCTTCTTGATCGCGCCGCGCTTGGTCAGCGTGGCGACGGCGTCGCAGAGCGCGACATAGGCACCTGTGATCGCCGCGGTGCGCGTGCCACCATCGGCCTGCAATACATCGCAGTCGAGCGTGATCGTGCGTTCGCCGAGTGCAACTCGATCGACGCAGGCGCGCAAGCTTCGGCCGATCAATCGTTGAATCTCCATCGTGCGGCCACCCTGACCACCACGCGCGGCTTCGCGCTGAGTACGACTATGGGTGGCGCGCGGCAACATGCCGTATTCGGCAGTGACCCAGCCCTCGCCCTTGCCGCGTAGAAATTGCGGCACTTTTTCCTCGACGCTCGCGGTGCACAGCACGCGCGTGTCGCCAAACGAAATCAACACCGAGCCTTCGGCGTAGCGGGTGAATTGACGCTGGATCGTGATGTCGCGCAGTTGATCGGGCGCGCGACCGGAGGGACGCTTTTGTGCCATTGGGTTAATTGCTTGCGTGGAACGCTTGGGAAAGCGGGGCGCGGAGCTTACCATCGTGATCCTTGTCCTTTCGTAAGCGCGAAAACTCATGATCCGAAGCATGACCTCGTTTGCCAGTGCTGAAAGCGATGTCGCCGCCGGCAGCCTCAGCGTCGAGTTGCGCTCGGTCAATCATCGCTATCTCGAACTCGGTGTGCGTCTGCCCGAAGAACTGCGCAGCCTGGAACCGCAGATTCGCGAACGCGTCGCGGCAAAAATCTCGCGCGGCAAGGTCGATTTCGGTCTGCGCTTCAAACCGACGCGTGGCGGCAGCAATGCACTGGCGCTCGATGAAAGCGTCATCGGCGCGCTCGCCGATGCGGCGACAAGTGCTGCGAAGAAATTTCCACAATTACAGGTCGATTTCTTGTCGCTGCTGAGTTGGCCAGGCGTTCTGCTGGAAGCCGAAGTCGATCAGGAAGGTTTGAAGGCGGCGGCACTTGCCGTTGTTGATGCGGGCCTCGACGACATGATTGCCGCACGTGAGCGCGAAGGCGAGCGCCTGGCTGGGTTCCTGCGCGAGCGGCTTGATGCGATTGCCGTGCTGGTCGTTGAAGTGCGCGCGAATCTGCCGGAAATCCGCGTGGCGCTGCGTGCGAAGCTCGATCAGCGTTTGGCCGAGATCAAGCAACCTGTCGATCCCGGACGCATCGAGCAGGAGATTGTCTTGCAGTTGCAGAAGATCGATGTCGACGAGGAGCTCGATCGACTCACAGCGCATATCGCCGAGGCGCAGCGCACGCTCGACTTGCGCGAAGCGGTCGGTCGTCGCCTTGATTTCCTCATGCAGGAATTCAATCGCGAGGCGAATACGCTCGGTTCGAAGTCCGCCGATCCGCGCACCTCGCAAGCCGCTGTTGAACTCAAGGTGCTGATCGAGCAGATGCGCGAGCAGGTGCAGAATCTTGAATAGGAGTGCGTCGTCAGTGAACTGGATGCTTCGGCGCTATCATCCGTTTCCATGAGCGGAACGCTGTACATCATTGCGGCACCGTCCGGGGCCGGCAAGACCAGTCTGGTCAAGGCATTGCTGGAGCGCGAGCGCGATATCAGCCTGTCGGTGTCGTACACCTCGCGGCTGCCCCGGCCGGGCGAGGTCGATGGTCAGCATTACCACTTCGTGACGCGTGCCTTGTTCGAGCACATGATCGGAACCGATGCGTTTCTTGAATACGCGCAGGTTCATGGGGATCTGAAGGGCACGGCGCGTTCATCGGTCGAGCCGCTGCTCGAGCGTGATTGCGATGTCTTGCTGGAAATCGACTGGCAGGGGGCGCAGCAGGTGCGCAATCGTTATCCGGGATCGGTCAGCATCTTCGTGTTGCCGCCGTCGCGGGCGGAACTTGAACGCCGCCTGCGCACGCGCGCCTCGGACAGCAGCGCAGCGATCGCGCGACGGCTGGCTGATTCGCGCGTCGAGATCGGGCATGCAGGGGATTTCGACTTTATCGTCGTCAATGACGATTTCGCGACCGCGCTGGCCGAGGTTCGCGCCATCATCGCCAGCCGGCGGCTGCGCAGCGAATGCCAATTGCCGCGCATGGCGGTCTTGCTCGACGACCTGTTGAATCCGGATTGACCTTCCGCACACGCAGACAACCTGAACAACGCAATCTGGCACCAGCACATTCGCATCGGCTAAGGTAGCCGGCCGGTCGGGAATGTCTTCGCGACCGGTACCCGCCAGCAAATCCGAGTCGAGCCTTGTCCTGCGCGTGATCAACAATTCCGAAAACAGCGACGCTGCAAACGTGATGCGCACCGATTCGCGCGGTTCGAGCGCGAGCGATTCCGGCAAGGTCGATCCGGTGCTCGTGCGCATCCGCGGACTCAAGACGGCACTCGGCGGCAAGACGATTTTCGATGGTGTCGATCTGGATATTCCGCGCGGCAAGATCAGCGCGATCATGGGTCCGAGCGGCACTGGCAAGACGACCTTGATGCGACACATCACCGGCCAACTGATGCCGGATGCCGGCGAGGTCGTGGTCGATGGCAGGAATGTCGCCCGCTTGTCGCGCGATGATCTGTTCGATCTGCGCGAGCGTATCGGTTACCTGTTTCAGAACTCGGCTCTCCTGACCGATTTCAGCGTATTCGAGAACGTCGCGTTTCCGTTGCGCCAGCACCTGAAACTGCCCGAAGTGCTGGTCCGCAACATCGTCATGACCAAGTTGCAGGCAGTGGGTTTGCGTGGTGCGGCCGAGCTGATGCCGAGCGAATTGTCGGGTGGCATGGCGCGCCGGGTCGCGTTGGCGCGCGCGATCATTCGCGATCCGATGCTGATCATCTACGACGAACCCTTTGTCGGCCTCGATCCGGTTTCGCTGAACCAGGTCGTCAAGTTGATTCGCACCTTGAACGAAACGCTCGGTTTGACCGGAATCTTGGTCGCCCACGAATTGTCGGCGGTGCGCCGCGTGGCCGATCACGTTTACCTGCTTGCCGCCGGCAAGCTTGTCGCGCACGGCACGCCCGATGAACTCGAACATGACGATTCACCGTGGACGCGCCAGTTCTTCGGTGGCGAAGCCGATGGCCCGGTGCCGTTTCACTATCCGGCAGGCGACTACGCGCTCGATCTTGGGTTTCCGCAGGCTGCGGGTGTGCTGCCTATTCCAGGAGCGTCTGCGTAATGAGCGGTGTACGT
>JBDTOS010000305.1:0-3610 GCA_039933095.1 Dokdonella sp. | reverse complement strand
TCAATTATATAGCGTGATCCATGTGGTTGGCACGGCGCGTGCTGTAGATCGACCATGGATGTAGCCCGCCCTGATCTGAAACAACGCAAACGTCGTCGCCAATGGCTTGTTGGCGGAATCGTCGTGTTCGCCGTCGGCGCGCTCGCTATCGGGGTCGCCGCGCTTGGCCCGGCGATGCCTTCGGTCGACAAGTCGAGCCTGTTGGTCGATACCGTCAAGCGCGGTGAACTGCTGCGCGAAGTGCGTGGTCCGGGCACGCTGGTACCGAAGGAAATCCGCTGGATTGCCGCGGAGACCGCAGCGCGCGTCGAGCGCATCGTGGTCAAGCCCGGTGCCAAAGTGCAGACGGACACGATTATCCTCGAGCTGAGCAACCCCGAAGTTGACGACCAATTGCAGGCTGCAAAGACTGCCGTGGTCGCCGCCCAATCGGACCTTGCCGCAAGACGCACCGATCTGAAATCAAGGCTGCTCGATGAACAATCGGCGCACGCGGCAGCGAAGAGCGATTACGAAACCGGGCGCATGCAGGCCGAGGCGGAAAAAAGCGTTGCCGAGAAAGGCATCATTCCGGCCGTCCAGTACAAGAAGAGTCTGGTTGTACTCGAACAGCTGAAAAATCGCGTCGACATCGAAAGCCAGCGCGTCGTCGAATTCCAGCGCAATATTTCTGCACAGGTCGCGGCCGAACAGGCACGCCTCGATCAACTGGTAGCGACCCGCGAGTTGCGCCAGCGCCAGGCCGACGCGTTGCATGTGCGCGCGGGCATCGCCGGCATCCTGCAACAGGTACCGGTCGAGGAAGGCCAGCAGGTTGCCGCCGGTACCAACGTCGCACGCGTGGCCAAACCGGGTGACTTGATGGCTGAACTGCGCATCGCCGAGACCCAGGCCAAGGACATCGCGCTCGGTCAGCCGGTCAAGGTCGATACACGCAATGGCATCGTCGATGGGAAGGTGTTGCGCGTCGATCCGGCCGTGCAGAACGGCACCGTTCAGGTCGATGTCGAGCTAACCGGCGCGCTGCCGCCGGGCGCGCGTCCCGACTTGTCCGTCGATGGCACGATCGAGATCGAACGGCTGCCCGATGTGCTCTATGTCGGTCGCCCGGCATTTGGTCAGCCCGATTCGGAAGTCCGTCTGTTTCGCGTCGGCAGCGACGGAGTCGCATCGCGCGTCCCCGTGCAACTCGGCAAGAGCTCGGTGAATCTGATCGAGATTCGCAACGGGCTTGATGTCGGCGACCGGGTCGTGTTGTCCGACACCAGCGCCTACGACCAGAACGATCAGATCAGGTTGAAGTAGCCTTCGATTGAAGTAATTGCGAGCTGAAATAAATCCCGCTTGAGAACGCCACCGCCGGAGATAAATTGCGATGACCAACGAAACGCTGATCCATCTCGACAATATCCAGAAGGTGTTTCTCACCGACGAAGTCGAAACGCATGCGCTGTCAGGGGTGCACGTTGACATCGCCAGGGGCGAATATGTGTCGATCACTGGCCCGTCCGGTTGCGGAAAATCGACCCTGCTCGCGATTCTCGGCCTGCTCGATTCGCCGACCGAAGGCAAGTACACCTTGAACAAGCGAGAGGTCGCCGACATTGGCAGCAGCGAGCGTGCGCAAATCCGCAATCAGGAAATCGGATTCGTGTTTCAGGCGTTCAACCTGATCGGCGACCTGACGGTGTACGAGAACGTCGAATTGCCGCTGACCTATCGCGATGGACTATCAAAAGCCGAGCGGCGTGAGCGCACCATCGCCGCACTCGAACGCGTCGGTATGGCGCATCGCGTCAAGCACTATCCGGCGCAACTTTCCGGCGGTCAACAACAGCGTGTCGCCGTTGCGCGTGCGCTGGTTGGCCAGCCATCGATCCTGCTCGCCGACGAGCCGACCGGCAATCTCGATTCAAAGAATGGCGAAGCGGTGATGCACTTGCTCGACGAGTTGCATCAATCCGGCTCGACGATCTGCATGGTCACTCATGATCCGCGTTATGCCGAATTCGCCGACCGCAAAATATTCATGTTCGACGGCCGCATCGTTGATGAGGAAACCATGCACCGGCTGCGCCACGAGGAGGATCAGCGGCTAGTGCGTCCGCCCGGCAATCGCGACCGTCCAAACGTCGCAACCTGAGCGGAGGCCACTGGACGTGAACATTGCCCACGACTTTGCTTTCGCTGTTCGCATTGTCGGCCGCAACCCCGGGTTTTCGGTCGCGGTGATCCTGACGTTTGCACTCGGCATAGGAGCCGCTACGGCGATCTTCAGCGTGGTGAATGCAGTTCTCCTGCGTCCGCTTCCGTATAACGATCCTCAACAGATCGTTGCCGTGTGGGAACGAAACCTCACAACCAGTGCGAACAACGTCGTTACTGTGGCGAACTTCGAGTTGCTGCGTGAACACACACAGGTGTTTGCGGGATTGGCGGCACTTGTACCTGCTCCAGTAACAATCCTCGGTGGTGCCGAGGCTGAGCACGTTCGTGCTGTGCAGGTCTCGCCGGGTTACTTCGGACTACTGGGTGCAAAACCCATGCTGGGGCGCGAATTCACCGGTGCGGAGTCCGCCGGGGGCGTTGTAATCCTGAGCAATCAATATTGGAAACAGCATTTCGGTGGGGACCCCGGCGCAATCGGACGCACTTTGATCATCGAGGGTAACCCCACAGTAGTTGTCGGAGTGATGCCGGCCACCTTCGATCCTCCACGCTATGGGTGGATCGACGATCAACCACTTTGGTTGCCGTTCGGAGCTACCCCGCAAAATCGCTCGTGGGGTCACGTGTTGCATGTGGTTGGACGGCTACGACCTGGCCTATCGATCGACAATGCGAACCTTGAGCTTGCGCAATTTGGACGGCAGATCGCAACCGAGAATTCCGCACAGCGTGAGTGGTCGTTCACAGCCAACGGTCTGGCACATGAGGTCACTGGCGACGTACGTGCGCCACTACTGCTGCTAATGGGCGGCGTGAGCCTGCTCCTGTTGATGTCGGTTGCCAACGTCGCCAATCTGACTTTGGGACTGACACGCCGAAGGAAGCAAGAGTTGGCAGTCCGCCGTGCCGTGGGCGCATCGGATGCGCGGCTTGCACGACAGCTGCTCATCCAGAGCGCTTTGTTAGGGGTATTGGGCCTCGTCGCCGGACTGGTGGTAGCGGAGGTGGGCGTAGCCGCGTTGGTGGCATTGATTCCCGCAGACATTCCGCGAACGGACGCAGTCCGAATCGATGGACCTGTGTTGTTAGCCGCAGTGCTCGCTACGCTATTCGCCACCATCGCATTTGGCGTGACAAGCGCGTTTCGTGGTGCGAGTAGCAAGGGCGTGGCCGCAGTCCTTGATGGCTCGACACAACAGCGAACCACGTCGCGCCTGGGTGCCGGTACTCTGATCACCATCGAGATTGCTACCGCGTTGGTGCTCACAGTTCTCGCCGGTTTGATGTTGCGGAGTTTTTCAAATCTTCGTGATGTGGACTTGGGATTTGATGCAAACGAGGTCGTAGCGGGCCGGGTTGGGTTGTCCGGCGAGCGATACGCTTCGGCGGATCAACAGCGCCAGTTCTTCGATAGTCTGCTGATGCGTCTGCGTGCCACCGC
>JBDTOS010000304.1:0-3637 GCA_039933095.1 Dokdonella sp. | reverse complement strand
AGCAACAAGGACGCCGATCGTGTGATCCTCTACCGCGAATCACTCGATCGTTACAAAGCCAAGCAGATGCCCGATCGCCCGTGGCCGGCGCAGCATCCGCTATTCAAACCGCTGCGCCCGGCACCGGTGATTACAAACGCAGCGCCGGCAAAAAAATAGAGGCTAGACGGGATCGACTCACCGCGAATCTACGCGACGGTTTATGGCCGTCCGGGATTGAGGGATTCCATTTCGACCGAAAATTTCGCAGTCAGCCCCGAACCGTAGCGTCTGTTCCTTGCTGAATGAATTCGCCAAGTATCGCCTCTACGGAGTATTGCGCGTTAGCGCTGCAGCGCGCGATACCCGATATCGTGGCGGCAGAATGCGCCGTCGAAGCGGATGTGTTCGATTGCTTCGTAGGCATGATTGCGTGCGGCAGCGAGGTTGTCGCCAAGCGCGCAGACGGTGAGTACGCGGCCACCTGAAGTGACGACGCGACCACCTTCGGTTCTGGTTGCGGCATGGAACACTTTGACGCCGTCGGCGAAGGCATTGTTGAGGCCATCGATCGGATCGTCACTGCGGACTTTGCCTGGATAACCGGCGGCGGCCAGGACAACGCCAATGGCGGGACGCTCATCCCATTCCGCTTGCGTCTGTTCGAGTTTGCCGTCGAGTGCCGCGTCGATCAGATCGGCGAAGTCGGATTTCAGGCGCAGCATGATGGGCTGAGTTTCCGGATCACCGAAACGTACGTTGAATTCGATGACCTTGGGCGCACCGTCGCGGTCGATCATCAGTCCGGCATAGAGAAATCCGCTGAACGGTGCGCCTTCGGCAGCCATGCCTTCGAGGGTCGGTTGGATCACTTCGTCCATGATGCGGCGATCGACTTCGGGTGTTACGACCGGTGCCGGCGAGTAAGCGCCCATGCCGCCGGTGTTGGGGCCGAGATCGTTGTCGTCGCGACGCTTGTGATCCTGGCTGCTCGCCATTGGCAGTGCGTGAACGCCATCGGCGATGACGATGTAGCTCGCCTCCTCGCCTTCGAGAAATTCCTCGATGACGACGCGTGCCGATGCGGCACCGAATGAATGCGCACCGAGCATGTCGCGCACGGTTTGCTCGGCATCGGCCAGAGTCAGTGCAACCACGACGCCTTTGCCAGCCGCGAGGCCGTCGGCCTTGATGACGATCGGTGCGCGTTGATTGCGTACGTATCTCAGCGCTGCATTGACTTCATCGAATACTGCGTAGCGCGCGGTCGGGATATTGTGGCGTTGCAGGAAATCCTTCGCGAACGCCTTCGAACCTTCCAGTTGCGCGGCAATCCGGGTCGGGCCGAAACAGCGCAAACCTTCATTGCGAAAACGATCGACGATGCCGGCGACCAGGGCCCCCTCTGGGCCAATCACGGTCAGCGCAACGCCCTCGCTTTTTGCGAGCGTCAGCAACGCTTCGATATCGGTCGCCGCGACGTTGATATTGCGGCATTTGGCTTCTCGCGCCGTCCCGGCATTACCGGGCGCGACCAGCACTTCATCGATACGTACTGACTGCGCGAGCTTCCACGCCAACGCATGTTCGCGTCCACCGGAACCGATAACCAAAACCTTCATGCGTCTTTCCCGCTCATGACCCGAACTCCGCACGCTCAATGGCGGAAATGCCGCACGCCGGTGAACACCATCGCCAGATCGTGCTCGTCTGCCGCCGCAATCACTTCACTGTCGCGCATCGAGCCACCGGGCTGGATCACCGTTCGAATGCCGGCTACAGCGGCGGCGTCGATACCGTCGCGAAACGGAAAGAACGCATCCGATGCCATCACCGATCCGGCGACCTCGAGACCGGCTTCTGCGGCTTTCAGGCCAGCAATTTTTGCGCTGACCACGCGACTCATCTGACCGGCACCGATTCCGATCGAGCGCAAATCCTTCGCATACACGATCGCGTTCGATTTCACGTATTTCGCGACGCGCCAGGCGAACAGCAAATCGTCGATTTCGCTATCGATTGGCGCTCGCTTGCTGACCTGCTTGAGGTCGGCGCGAATCACCACACGATCGTCGGCAGTCTGCATCAACAAGCCCGAGCCGACACGTTTGACGTCGATGCCATAGCGACCTTCGCCAGTCGGGATACGTAGCACACGAACATTGGCTTTCTTTGCGCAGACGGCAAGCGCATCGGCTTCAAAGTCCGGCGCGATCAATACCTCGACAAATTGACGATCGAGGATGGTTTTTGCGGTCGCCACATCGAGCGTACGATTGAAGGCGATGATGCCGCCGAATGCCGAAATCGGATCGGTCGCATAAGCGCGCTCGTAACTGTCCATGCATGCCGAGCCTTGGGCAACACCGCACGGGTTGGCATGCTTGACGATGACACACGCTGGCTCGGCAAACTGGCGCACGCATTCGAGCGCCGCGTCGGCATCGGCAAGGTTGTTGAACGACAACTCCTTGCCTTGCAATTGAGCAAATGTCGCCAGCGTTCCTGGCACCGGCCACAGATCACGATAGAACGCGCCTTGCTGGTGCGGATTTTCGCCATAGCGCAAATCCATGACCTTGATGAAGCTCCCGTTCGTCTGCGCCGGGAAAATACTGCGGCTGCCGTCATCGTTGATCGACGAAAGAAAATCGCTGATGCGTGCATCGTACTGCGCGACGCGATTGAACGCGGCGACGGACAGCATGAATCGTGTTTTTGCCGACAACGAACAACCATTGGATTGCAACTCGACCACGATGCCCGCGTATTGCGCCGGATCAGTCGCGACCGCGACATGCGCGAAATTCTTCGCTGCCGCGCGCAGCATCGCCGGGCCGCCAATATCGATGTTCTCGATGATGTCGTCGAATGAACTTTTTGGGTCCATCGAGACTTTTTCGAACGGATACAGGTTCAGCACCAGCAACCCGATCGGTGCGATATCGTGTTCGCGCATCGCAGCGTCATCGGTGCCGAGGCGACCGAGCAGGCCGCCATGGATTTTCGGGTGCAGCGTCTTGACGCGACCGTCCATGATCTCGGGAAAACCGGTGATGTCGGCAACTTCGCGCACCGCGATACCGGCATCGCGAATCGCTTTCGCGCTGCCGCCGGTCGAGATCAATTCGATATCGAGCGCGGCGAGCGCGCGCGCGAGTTCGATCAATCCGGTCTTGTCGGAAACGCTGAGCAGGGCACGCCGAATCGGCACGCGGGCGGGATCGGACACAAACGAATCCAGATGCGGAATGGACACGCAGTATAACGGCCGCGCCGCGTCGCCGAACCCAGGCAATATTCACGAGCGGAGCGCAACGCACAAAGCGTCGCGCCGACAAATCAGACCAATCCGTACAAGGTCAGTTTTTTGCGCAGCGTGGCGCGATTGATTTCGAGCGCGGCCGCCGCGCGACTCTGGTTGCCACCGTAGTAGGCCAGCACTTCGCGGAACATCGGCACTTCGACCTCGCGCAACACGAGCGCATACATGCCTTCACCGGGATCGCCGTCAACATCGGCGAGATAACGTTTCACGGCGCGCGCCACACAATCACGCAACGCCGGTTGCAGAGCGGAATCGTGCGTGGTTTCCACACGCAACTTGGATACAGCGGTCACAAACACATACCCCTTTGAGCGATTCGAAGTTCATCCA
>JBDTOS010000303.1:0-3644 GCA_039933095.1 Dokdonella sp. | reverse complement strand
CCTCGATGATCGGCATGATCGCGCTCGCCGGCATCATCGTGCGCAACTCGATCCTCCTGGTCGACTTCATCAACCATGCGCTGGCTGCGGGCCAGCCGCTGGGCGACGCAGTGATTGATGCGGCGGCAGTTCGCGCAAAGCCCATTGTGCTGACTGGCGTTGCGGCGATGATCGGCGGTTTCTTCATCATCGACGATCCGATCTTCCAGGGTCTCGCAGTCTCGCTGGTGTTCGGTGTGCTTGTTTCAACTGTGCTGACTCTGCTGGTTATTCCATTGCTGTACTACGCATGGCTCGCCCATCTCGGCCGACCGGGCGAACATGAGTCTGCGCGGCAGGTGTAGCGCGATAGCCCTCGTCATCCAAATTTCACCCGGGAGACCGTCATGAGCGAAGTAGAAGAATTCACGCTGACCCTGACTCAGGAAAGCGACTATGCCTTTCGCGTCGAATTCGACGACACGACGATTCCGGCATTGTTGACGGACGAACCATCGCCTCTCGGTGGCGATCGCGGCCCGAATCCTTCGCGCCTGCTGATTGCCGCAGTCGCCAATTGCCTCAGTGCCAGCCTGCTGTTCTCAATGCGCAAGTACAAGAATACTCCCGGCACCATCGTGACCCGGGCAAAGGCGCGGCTAGAGCGAAACGAACAGAAGCGGCTGCGCGTGGCGCATGTGGACGTGGACATCACCCTGCCCGATGCGGCAGCCGATTACACGCAGCTTGAGCGGCTGTTGCAGCAATTCGAGAATTTCTGCGTCGTGACGGAAAGCGTGCGAACTGGTGTGGCGGTTGACGTAACGGTGCACGATGGCGACGGCAAGCGCTTGCATCAAAGTGCGCCGGCGGCTGCGCTCAGTCGATCTTGATCGACTCGTGCGAACCAGGTAGCTGGCACGCAACACCACGCTGTTCGAGCACTTCTTGCAGCACGCGCATGCCGCGGTCGTATTCGCCGTGCACGAGAAAAACCCGTCGCCACGGTGCATTGCCCAGCCACGCAAGTAGCGATAGTTGGTCGGCGTGCGCCGAGAAGCCGTTGATCGTCCAAATTAGATGATCGTGCATCGCTCATGGGTTGGAGTATTGCGAAACTGTCGCATGGCCGACGGGAGTCACTGGTTGCCGGGCGTCAGTCATGCCTTACGTCAGCGCACGTGCTGCGCGCGCGATAACCAGTTCCTCGTTGGTTGGAACAACGAGGACATCCACGGCCGAGTCTTGCGCACTGATGCGCGTCGCGTGCCGGGCGTTTGCGTCTTGATCGAGCACGAGCCCCAGCCACGCTGTGTACGCGCAGATGCGATCGCGCATCTTCGCGGAGTGCTCGCCGATGCCGGCGCTGAATACGAGTGCGTCGAGACCGCCAAGTGCGGCAACCAGTGAACCCAGTTCCCGCGCGGCCCGGTAGGCGAACAACTGCAATGCCTCGGCGGCATGCGCGTCGGTGCTTGCCTCAAGATCGCGGGTATCGTGACTGATTCCGGAAACGCCGAGCAGCCCCGATTGCCGGTTGAGCATCGTGTCCACGTCCTCCGCACTCATCTGTTTCTGCTGCAGCAAATACAGCACGACGCCAGGGTCGAGCGTGCCGCAACGCGTGCCCATCATCAGGCCGTCGAGCGTAGTAAAGCCCATGGTCGTGGCGATGCTGCGGCCTTCGTGCAACGCACACATGCTGGCACCGTGACCGAGATGCGCGATAACGACGCGGCCATTCGCGCGTTCGCCAATGACATCGGGCAGGACGCCGCAAATATACTCGTAGGACAGGCCGTGGAATCCATAGCGGACTACGCCTGCGTCGATCAGGTCACGCGGCAACGCGAACAGTTGCGCGAGTCGCGGCTGGGTGCGATGAAACGCCGTATCGAAGCACGCGATTTGCGGCAGTTCCGGCCAAGCTGCCGCGACAGCGCGGATTGCGGCCAGATTCGCGGGTTGGTGGTTCGGTGCCAGCGGTGTCAACGCCTCAAGCTGGCGTAGCACTGCGACGTCGATTCGCGTGGGCGCGGTGAAAGTTGCGCCGCCATGGACGACTCGATGGCCAGCGACATCGATTGGAAGCTGCGGCAGGTGTTCGCGGATCGCGCCGAGCAGCCACTGCGTCCAGGCTGCATGGCTGCCCGATGGCGGAACGGCACTCGACTGCAACAACTCCGAGGCGTGCGGGCCGATCGCATTGACGCGCGCGTTGCCATCGATATTTTCGATTCCGCCACGAACCAGCGGCGCCAGCGTCAACCGATCGTAAAGCGCGAACTTGATGCTCGACGAGCCGGCGTTGAGCACCAGGATCGCCGAACTCACGTCGGACCTTGTTGATGGCGGTGCACAAACAGCAGCGCCAGCGCGCACGAAGCCAGACGCGACAGCTCCGGATCGGAGCGGCTATTGAGCATGATCGGCACACGCGCGCCGAGCACGATACCGGCCGAATCCGCGCCAGCCAGATAGACCAGTTGCTTGGCCAGCATGTTGCCCGATTCAATATCTGGAACGACCAGGATGTCGGCATCGCCGGCGACCGGCGACACGATATGCTTGGCAGCGGCCGCATCGCGCGAGATCGCATTGTCGAACGCAAGCGGTCCGTCGAGAATGCCGCCGGCAATCTGTCCACGATCGGCCATCTTGCACAGGGCCGCAGCCTCGACGGTCGAGGTGATTTTCGGCGTAACTGTTTCAACCGCCGACAGGATCGCGACTTTCGGCGTGGCGATGTTGAGCGCATGCGCCAATTCGATGGCGTTCTGCACGATGTCGCGTTTGGCCGTCAGATCGGGATAGATGTTGATCGCCGCGTCGGTAATGAATAGCGGCTTGGGGTAGTACGGCACATCGAAGGCGAATACATGGCTCATGCGCCGCTCGGTGCGCAGACCGGCGTCGGCAGGAATGATCGCACCCATCAACTCGTCGGTGTGCAGCGCACCTTTCATCAGCGCCTGCACCTGGCCGCTGCGCGCCAGCGCCACCGCCTGCGCCGCCGCCGCATGACTGTGCGGGGTATTGACGATTTCGACATCGCCGAGATCGCATCCAGCCTGCGCGGCAGCATTGCGGATCCTTGTTTCGGGACCAACCAGAATCGGGCTGATCAAACCCTTGGCCTGCGCATCCATCGCGGCCGCAATCGATACTGCATCGCATGGATGGACGACGGCGGTTCGGATTGGTTCAAGGCCCGCAGTAGCCTCGATCAGCCGACGATACCGCGCCCCACGTTCGTGCAACTCAGGTATCAACACCAACGCACGCGGACGCCGCACCTTGATCGTCGGCGCCAGCACAGTTGTCTCGCCCGCGATCACGGTTGTGCCTTGCGCATCGCAACACGTGCAGTCGAGCGTTACCTGTTTGGTCGCCGCGTCCTTCGTGCGCACGCTGACGCGCACGGTCAACGCGTCTCCGGCTATCAGGGGTTTGTGAAAACGCAGCGACTGATCAAGACAAACCGTGCCGGATCCGGGTAACTCGGTGCCGATTACAGCGGTGAACAGCGCAGCGCCAAACAGCTCGCTGTCGGCCTGCGTCAGTACACGCACGATTTCAGCGCTGTCGCCGATCCGGATCTCGTCAAACGTCTTGTTCTGAAGATATTGCAATGTTGTGTTCCATGAGGTGAGACGCACGCGTCT
>JBDTOS010000302.1:0-3688 GCA_039933095.1 Dokdonella sp. | reverse complement strand
GGCCATCGCCGTTGGAGCGAAGCGGTGCGTAACGCTTCGACAACCTTGGCGCAAGCTGTTCCATGTGATCGGCTGGTTTCACTGGATTCTGCAACACAAAGAAACGCACATCTACGCGCCAACCAATCATGTCCCAGTACGCTCCGGCGGCACCGAATTCAAGCGGCTTGGGAGCTTCATAGCCATGCGATGCGACGACACCGATTGCCTTGATCAAGGTCTCTGCGAATGAAAAAACGATGTCGCCTGGCGCAACCTCACGCATGAAATCGTAAAACGGATTGCGATGTCCGTTCCTTTTCCGTTTTGGGGACCATAGGTACCCCCCCGGCACTTCATGTCGGTAGGTCTGATTCTGGTTGACCCACCAGTAGCGCATGATGAAGGCCTTGAAATGATCGGTAGCGTGACAGCGGGGTGCTAATTTCCCCTCGCCCGGAAGCTGAGGCGACGGTGCGAAGATTCTAAGCTTTCGACAAGATCCATCTCCTGGCGAAGCCTATTCACAGCCGATGCCAGATCGCCGTGCTCCCAATTTGCGACAACTTCTCGCCCTGCATCGATCAACTGCCTGCAAATTTCTTCCCAGTCAACTTCGTTGTTCCTAGTGATCATGTCTTCAGATGTTACTCGTTTCGTAATTGAAAATTTCCCGCAAGGAATTTACGCTCAATTTCTGCTGCCGCATGGAGCGCTCTACGATTGAATGGTGAGTCGTTTCCGCGCATTTTAGAGTTCAAATATGTCCGAATCGGAATACGATCCGACCATTCGAATTTGTCGGAAACACGTCTCGCGCGAGCAACCGCGGACATCGAATCCACTCAGCTTTCGATGACTTTGTAACGATCAAACCCAACTAACTCGCCGGTACCACCGCTACCGGCATGTCGTCGGCGGGCGTTTCCTTGTCCTTGATGAGCTTGCGCAGGAACGGGATCAGCACGACGAGTGCGATGCCGACGATGACGCTGCCCCAGCCGAGGCGTTCGAACAGCGTCGCGTAGTCTGGATTGGTGATCAGCGCGGTGCTGTCGGCGGGTTCGGGGACCATGCCGGAGAAGTCGCCGGCGAATAGCGAGGCGATGCCAGTGACCATCATCCAGCTTCCCATCATGATGCCTTGGTACTTGCGCGGTGCGAGCTTGCCGATCATCGCGTAGCCGATCGGCGAGATCAGCAACTCGCCAACGGCCTGAAATACATAACTGGCGAACAGCCAGAAGAAGGCGGAGCGGCCGGCGACATCGGCCAGTGAGATGCCCACCGGCAAGACGAGAAAACCCACGCCCATCAGCAGCAGCGAAATCGAAAACTGCAACGGAATATCGATGTTCCAGCCTTTGCGGCGCAGGCTGCCGAACCACGCCGCGAGCAACGGGCCGCCGATCACGATCACCACGGTGTTGATGTTCTGCACCCATTGCGGTGCGACTTCGATGCCCCACACATGCAGGTCGACATTGTTGACCGCAAACAATTGCAGGCCATTGGGCGCCATCTGGTACAGCGACCAGAACACCAGCGATCCGATCGCGAGCAGCAGGAACGCCCACATGTGGTTGCGCTCGATTCGATCGCGATGCTTGAAGGTGATGTACAGCAATCCCGCGGCCACCAGTGCGCCAATACCCTTGAGCAGGATTTCGGTCGAGCCGGTGTGTTGCAGCATGATCCACACCGTCGGCACCAGCGCGAGCATGATCGCGATGCCCGCGACAAAGCGCAGCCGGAACGCTTCCGGCGTGACATCGAGCAGGCTCGTATTACGATCGGCGAGTTGTCGCCAGTTGATGCCGACCAGGATGATGGCGAGGAAATTGCCGATGCTGGCGAACCAGAACAAGCTGCTGTAGTTCTCGGTCAACTGGTAGTGCCCGGCCACCGCGAAGCCGATGAAGAAACCGATATTCATGCCGGCGTAGTTCCACAGGAAAGCGCCCTCGCGACGCGTGTCCTCGGGCGTGAAGCGCTGCGTGAGCATCATGTTGAGACAGGTGATGTTGAGACCGCTGCCAGTGAGAAACAGCGCCAGCCCCCAATACAGCGAAGCGGCCGTGCCTGCGGCGATGATTCCGCAGCCGAACACCTGCAACACCATGCCGCCAAAAAACAGATTGCGGTTGCTCAGGAAGCGTCCGCCGAGATAACCGCCGAACAAGTGCAGGCCATAGTTGAACGCACCGAACACACCCATGATCGCGGCCGCCTGCTTGGCCGTGAATCCCAAGTGCTTGGTCGCGTACAGCACCAAGGTCGAATACAACACCGCAAAACCCAGCGTCGATACCACCTGGATGAAGAACAGCGCGGCGCTGCCTTCAGGGATACTCCTCAATTTGCTGGTCAGCGATGACAAGGCGTTCTCCCCGGAATAGTGGAATGCACGACGGGGTTATGGCTGCCCGCCGCGCAGTTTACTGCGCCGGGCGAATTCGGCTACGCAGTGCGCCTCCGATGCGATGGAATAGCTCGACCGCGGCTCCAGACATCCGCAACCATTCAAGGATGGTCGTAGCCGTCGCAGAAGATCGAGTCCGAGGTGCCGCATTCGCGGAACAGGTTCTGCAACTCATACACACCGAGATCCTGGGTGCCGAACACATTACCCGCTGCCGGCAGATCGAAAGTGCGCGGTTTGTTGTCGAGATCGGCGGTGTTGGCGATATAGCCTGCACCCGTCGTGGGCGCGAAATCGATGCCGAGCGAGGTCGCTCTCAGGTGGTAATCGCTGCCGGCCAGATCGACGAAAGTCGGCACTCCGAGTGCCACGCCCGTTCCATTATTAGGCAACGTGCTGATGTCATTGGACAGGACATAGTTGACAACGAGATTGGCCGGATTGCCCGAGTAAGCCAGCGCGAGCGTGCCCGGTTCGGCGATGATGCTGTCGACCAGAGTCAGGTCAGACTCGGTATGAATCACGTGCGACGCGCCGATGGCGTCATTGGCGAAGGTGCACGAATTGATGACGGTCGGCACATCACTGCCGGTTTCGTAGATCAATTCGTGTTGCAGTGTGTTTCCGGCGAGCAATCCATTGAACAATTGAACGGTTACGTGATCGCCGACGATACGGATGGCGTGATCGGCATGATTGCCGCGCATCGAAAACCCATTGGCAACGAGATACCCGAGATCCTGGATCAGGATGGCTGAGCCCTGGCTCGGATCGGTTGTCACGTTGCCATTGATCGTGTTGCAAAGGTTGGGGTTCGTGCAGTGAACCGCACCGAGTGAGGTCGGAAACCCGCCGCCGATCACCGTAGTGTTGCCAAGGAACACATAAGCGCCCCTCGGACCCTCGATATTCGAATCGACATCGGCATAGATGGCCGCGCCTTCCGGGGCCGTGTTGCTTTCGATGCGAAAGTCCCACCCGTAAACAGCGGCCGCGTATGTGGGGGCACCCGATTTCAGATAGATGCCGCCGCCGGTATGGCTGGCCGAATTGTTGCGGATGCCGATCGGCCTGGATGAGTCGGTAGTGAAAAGATACAAACTTGCGGTACCGTTGTCGGAGCCGTCGACCGAGACACCCCCGCCATACATTGCCGAGTTGTTCGCCACCATGCTGATGCCTGTAGCTGAGTCGGGTGAACCGAGGTTCGCGGTGGCCGGACCAATCACTTCGATACCGCCACCATTGCCGTTGGGCGCCTGATTGCCACTGATCTGGATCCCTGCC
>JBDTOS010000301.1:0-3706 GCA_039933095.1 Dokdonella sp. | reverse complement strand
GCGCGCGATCGAAGAGGATGTAGCCGGACTCCGGCGACACGGGGCCGCCGAGCAACCTCAACGTGGCTGCACCCAAACGCGGCGAGAACGCCGAGCCGGGCGGGTGTCAACCGTTGTCCCGAACGTATTGCAATGTCGCCAGCATGAAAATCCTCACCCATCGGGCGTACGTTGGCACTAGCGATTTCACCGCTCGCCACGATGATTTCCTCGCCATCGATGAGCACGCGTTCCTTGATGACCACACTGTCGCACCCGCACGGCAATGGCGCGCCAGTCGTTATTCGCACGCATTCGCCGGGACCAATCGAAAAGTCCTGTTCACTGCCTGCGAGGCGCGTACCAACGATACGCAATCGGCGCTCACCGAATTGCGGCAGATCGCTACCGCGCACAGCAAAACCGTCCATGGCCGAATTCGCGAAGGCCGGCAGAGAGTATGGCGCTGAAAGATCGTTGCGCAGAATGCGGTCGATGCCGTATGAGAGCGCGACGCGTTCTCCGCCAAGCGATCGCTGAGTGCAGACATCCACAACACAAGCTCGCGCATCTGCGACCGAAATATAGCGAGGGAATTCGACGGATGGCATCACGCGATCACTGCGATTGATTTCCGATACACGGAAAAATCATCGGGCGTATTCAGATTGACGAATTGCGCACTTTCGTCCGAAAAATCGACTTCGATAGCCTCCAGCGACTCCTGCCATTGCCATACGCCCTGCCCGCCGGCGACAGCTGCGGCTGCCGATGTCGCCAGCTCGGATCGATACAGCGCGAACAATGGCTGCCGTCGCTTGCCATCGTGCGCTACCAGGGAAACTGCAGCGCGTGATGCAGCGTTGTCCAGCAGGCGCGAAGGAAGATCCGACGGCGGACACGGACAGTCGACCGGAACCGTCAGCAGCCATGGGGTCGTGCACACCGCCAAGGCGGCAGCGATGCCTGCCAAGGGCCCGGCAAATCCGCTGCGGCTGTCGCTGATGGTTGGAGCAAAAGTCATGTAGCGATCGATATTTCGATTCGCAACGATCAGGATCGGTAGTTGTGCCACGTGTGCGGAAGCGTGCTCACGCAAACGGTCGACAACCCACGAAATCAGCGGACGCCCGTTGAATCGGCGCAATCCCTTGTCACGGCCACCCAGACGAGCGCCAGCACCGCCTGCCAACACGGCAACCGTGAACGGAGATTCGATGGGAGTTGCGATCATGTGAACTGGAGGACTCGACGTACCTGCAGACAAGTGGATCCGAACGTCAGCAAGCCTAGCGCTTTCCCCGCTTGGCATTGCGAATCATGCGTTGACGCCGCTTTTGCTGGCCTTCGGTAAGTACGTTTTTCTTGCCCGCAAACGGATTCTCTCCTTCGCGAAAATCGATGCGAATCGGCGTGCCGCTGAGGCGATAACGCTTGCGGAAAAAATTTTCCAGATAGCGCCGATAGCTTTCGGCCAGATGGCGCGTGCGCGAACCATGAATGACGATAGTCGGAGGATTTGTCCCGCCGGGATGGGCATAGCGCAGTTTCGGCGCGTGCCCGCGCACCAACGGCGGCTGGTAGGCCTCGTAGGCAGCTTCAAGAGCTCGCGTGAGATCCGATGCGGTGAGAACCTTGTTGGCAGCAGCGTGCGCGCGATTGACCGCCTTCATCAATTCGCCGATGCCGGTGCCGTGCAGCGCAGAAATCGTCACTTGCGGCGCCCACGCCACGAATTCGAGCTTGCGTTCAAGCGAACTGCGACATTGTTCGCGGTCGTAGCTCGGCAAACCGTCCCATTTGTTGACGCCGAGCACGAGCGCGCGACCGGAATCGACAATCATCCCGATCAACCCGCTGTCCTGATCGGTCACGCCCTCCTGTGCATCGATCAGCATGACCACGACATTCGCGGCATCTATGGATTGCAGCGTTTTCACGACGCTGAATTTTTCGACCATGTCGTCGATGCGCGCGCGGCGGCGCACGCCGGCGGTATCGATCAGGGTGTAACGGCGTCCGTCGCGCTCCAGCGGAATGCGAATCGAATCGCGCGTGGTGCCAGCAATCTCGGAAACAACGACGCGGTTCTCGCCGAGCAGGCGATTGACCAGGGTCGACTTGCCGACGTTGGGCCGTCCGATGATTGCGACGCGAACGTCCTTGTCGTTGATCTCCTCGACTGAACCGCCTTCGATCGGCGGCAACGCTGTCGAGATTGCAGCAACCAGAGGAACGATTCCGCGACCATGCGAGGCGACCAACGGCAGCGGCGCGGCGAAACCGAGCCGCGCAAAATCGGCCATTGCGATCGTTTCGGAGACTCCATCGACCTTGTTGACAGCAAGCAGCACCGACTTCGAAGAACGCCTGAGCTTCGCGAGAATCGCCTCATCGCTCGGCAGCAAACCGGCACGGGCATCGACGACGAAGACAACCACGTCCGCTTCGTCGATAGCGACATGTGCCTGGGCGGAAGTCAGGCCGGCGATGCCTTCAGCCCCGTCGGCAAGTCCACCGGTGTCAACGACGACAAAACGGCGTTCGCCCTGCTGGCAGATGCCGTAGTGGCGATCGCGGGTCACGCCCGGCATGTCGGCCACCAGCGCAGCGCGCGAATGGGTCAGCGCGTTGAAGATGGTCGATTTGCCGACATTGGGACGCCCGACGAGGGCGACGACGGGCAGCATCGCTTGAGCGTCCTGGCTGTGCGCTAGGGAGCGACGCGATAGGCGGCGAGATTGCCCTTCACGTCCATGACGAAGACCGTGTTGTCGGCGACCACCGGCGCGCTCTCGATCTGCTTCTTGCTCAATCGTTCGCGGGCGACAAGTCTCCCATCATCGAGGCTCATCCAGTGCACGTATCCATCCAGATCGCCAACCACAACCGAGTTGCCGACTATTGCTGGCGGACTCAACCAGCGAAATTGCAACTTGTCCTGCTTCCACAGGTTGGCACCGCTGCTGCGATCAAACGCCCACACATTGCCATCGCTCGCGACCACCACGACCGTGGTCGAGTTCGCCGCCACGCCTGCGTAGCTGGACAGATCGCGTTGCCAGGATTGGCGGCCATTTTCGGCAGACATCGCGACAACCTGCCCGCGATATCCGGCGGCGAACAATTCACCGTTGTCGAGCACGATGCTGCCATCGACGTCGGCAAGCCGATCGACCTCGGTGCGGCCTTCGCCGGCCGAAATCGTCTGTGTCCAGACCTGGCTGCCATCGGCCAGTTTCAGTGCGATGACCTTGCCGTTGTCAAATCCGGTGTAGACATTTCCGTTGGCAACTATCGGCGAGCTGTTACCGCGCAGACTCAATACCGGAACCGATTGATCGAACACCCAGCGACGGCTGCCGTCGTTGCCATCGAGGCCATGCAACCGGCCGTCGTTTGTGCGCACGACGACTATACCGTCGGCGATGGCCGGAGGCGCAATGACTTCCGAGGAAACGTCAATGGTCCAGCGCTCGCTGCCATCAGTCGCAGCAAATGCCTCGACTTGTCCATCGAGCCCGCCAGATCAGCCCACACAAGGATGTCATCCACAGCGATCAGCGGACGCATAGACCGCTGCGCCCTCAGTCGCAGACTCGCCATTGTGCTAATCTCATCCAGATTGGTGATGATCAAGCCCGCGTCCGGCGTTATGCGAATCGGCACACGCTCTGCCATGCGCCACTGTTCAAACGGGTCAGCTTGCGCCACAGCGATCATCCAC
>JBDTOS010000300.1:0-3728 GCA_039933095.1 Dokdonella sp. | reverse complement strand
ATTGGTGGGGATCCAGCGGTGTTTTCTTCTGCGCGGGTTGCGCGCGTGGTCGATCCTCCGGCAGATAGCGGAAGCCCGCGATATAAGTGAACAGGCCGATCAGCATCAGCACGCCGGCCAACCCGAAACCCGCGTGCCAGCCATACACCTGCGCGAGCAGGCCGCACAGCAGCGGTCCGACAACAGAGCCGACATTGATGCCGATCGAGAAAATCGCAAACGCACGCGTGCGCCCTTCCCCGTCGTCTTCGGCATACAGCTCGCCGACCTGGGTCGATATATTACCTTTCAACAATCCACAGCCGACGATCAGCAGCAACAATGCCGAAAGAAACGACGCATCGAACGCCATGGCCAGATGGCCGGCGCTCATCAGCACGGCACCGATCATCACAGCCAGTCTCCGGCCAAGGTAGCGATCGGCGACCCAGCCGCCGAACACCGGCGTGAAATACACAAGGCCGGTGTAGAGCCCCATGATTTGCGACGCCAGTGCCAGCGTCGTCATCGGGCCGAACAACGATTCCAGCGCGGATCGGAACGCCGGGAATCCGACGATATTCTCGACGTGACCCGTCAGAAGCAACGTCTGGCTCATATAGAGCACCAGGATCGCCGTCATCCCGTAATAGGAAAAACGTTCCCACGCCTCGGTGAAGCTCAGGTACGCAAGCGCCATCGGCTCGCCGAAGAACGTACGCGGCCGATCTATCGTCTGTATCGTCATCTTCGGGCCTCTGTCGAGGCGGCGAGCTTAGCCGCTACGCACGTGACGATGAAAGAGCGGAATTGCGACGGAGTAGTGCTTTTTTTGGACACACTGACAAGACGCTCACGCGGGCATCCCTAGAATCCTTTGCGGAACATACAACCTCGAAGCGATATGCATACTCTGATTACTGGCGGCAGCGGATTCATTGGCCGCGCTCTGTGCACAAGCCTGGTGGCTGATCGGCAGCGCGTTACGGTATTGACGCGCAACATCGATCGGGCGCGGTCACGATTGCCGGCGGATGTCACGTTGATCGATCGACTTGATCGCGCCCGTGATGTCGATACGGTCATCAATCTCGCTGGAGAAAATCTCGCCGCCGGACGCTGGACCGAGGCACGCAAGCGGGCATTTTTCGAATCGAGGATCGGCACGACACAACGCGTGAATGCGTGGATCGGCTCACTTTCACGCCGACCGAGCGTGCTGATCTCCGGCTCGGCGATTGGTCGCTATGGTCCGCGCGGCGACGAACAGCTTGATGAAAATTCTGCAGCTGGCAACGACTTCTCTGCCCGCTTGTGCGCCGCGTGGGAAGCGGAAGCGCTCAAGGCCGAAGCGCTCGACGTGCGGGTGTGCTGTCTGCGCACCGGTATTGTGCTCGGCGCCGATGGCGGCGCGCTGGCGAAGATGTTGCTGCCGTTTCGACTTGGTCTCGGCGGGCCGATGGGCGATGGGCGCCAATGGATGAGCTGGATTGCGCGCGATGATCTGGTCGCGCTGATTCGCTGGCTGATGGAAACCAGCACGGCGCATGGCGCTTTCAACGGAACCTCACCACGCCCCGTCACCAATGCGGAATTCGCGCAAGCGCTCGGGCGCGCATTGCATCGCCCTGCGTTGTTACGAACTCCGGCATTCGCGCTGCGCCTGCTGTTCGGCGAGATGGCTGACCTGCTCGTGCGCGGACAGCGTGTCCTGCCCAGGCGGGCGATCGCTCAGGGATTTGCGTTTCAATATCCGGGATTGACGAGCGCACTCAGTGCGCTTATTCCGCGTGCGCGCTGACTGCAGAACAAGAACACAGCCAGCGCGCGACGGTCAGGCTTCGTCAGGCTACAGGCCAGAGCCATGCAAATGTGGCACCGGTAATCACGGCATAGATGATGCCGTCGATGAAGTGCTTGATCGTGCTGCCCCATGGGAACCCCCACCAGATCGCGTTCGGGATCGCGCCGAATGCGTAGGCCAGCAGCGCCGCGAGCCCGATCAGATGGAAGACATGGGCGAACGGCGCGCCGTTGGGCAGAACGTGCGCACTGAGAAACGCACAAAAGAGCGACACCATCAGGCAGAACACAAACCACTGTCCAAGGAAGCTGCCGAGATTGATCGCGCCGCCCTGGCGCAGGAAAATCTTGGCGATCGGTCCCTGTTTGAATTTTTCCTGCATTGCCGGATCTTTCATCGATTCCGGCGTGCAGTGCGGAATCACGTACACGCCCGGCGCAGGATTCCCCTTTCGGATCGCGGCCGCGACTTCATCCTCGTTGGAGAAGCCGTGGTAGTCCGGCCCGTGCCAAAACTTGATCACCATATGCAGGATGCTGCTGGCGATGAAGACGAATACGGCCGACAGCAGAATCGGAAGCCACAGTTGAGTAACAAGTTCCATAACCACCCCCATGATTGTTGGTCGGCGCAGCTTACTCCGGGTTTTCGCTCCGGGGAACGGGGCGCGACCGGCAGGGTGGGGCTTCGGCTATCATCTGTCAGATCAATTATGCGACTCCCTCGTTTTTTCCACCGGTTTTCCGTACTACGCCATGATGGCTCCCAGCCGTACGCGATTTTGCCTCGCAGTGTTTGCCTTGGTCGCCGTGCAGGCTGCCGCGCAAACCACCTTGCCTGATGTCGTCGTCAAGGCTCCGCCTTGGGAAACCGAGCATGGCGGTTACAAGATATCGAGCAACTTCCAGGTTGATACGCACATGTCGGCGGTGGTCTATCCAGCCGAACCATTCGAGAAAGACGATATTCTCAGCGTCAGTCTGAGTCACATGCATGACGATGAATATTTTGTGCTGCAGGAATGCAGTTCGCAGGATTGCACGCAGGCCCACATCCTGCGCGTGTGGAATGCGTATGGCGCGCTCGGCGTGACCGTGCAAAATGAGAACCGCGTGTGGATTCCGCACGAAGGGAAATTCTTCATGTGGATGCAGCGGTTCCCGATGCGTGGTTTCAGCACCGGACCGTTCACCGGCTTCAAGGCATTCAGTCCGCCGATGGTGCTCGAACCGATTGGTACATCGGAACAATTCCATGTCACGGACGTGGTCGCCTCGCAAGAGGCCGGACCCGTCAAGGTCGTTTCGAGCGACCATGACGGAGCAAGCTTTGTTATTCGCTTTGCCGGCGGAACGTCCGTGTTGGTCAAACGCATGCGTGCTCTGAACTGACGCGGTGCGCTTGCACTCGCACTCGCAGTGCGATCGCGATCAGAAATCCTTTTCCAGCCCCAGATAAATTCCGCGCCGCGCGCCGAATTGTGGCGCACCGACGCCGATGCCGGAGCCGTCACGCAGTTCGTACACACGATCGGTGACGTTGAGCGCGGCAAGCCGTACGTCGACATTGCCGAGTGTCAGCAAGTCGAACTTGCGTCCCACCGACAGGTTGATCGCGTAGTACTGCGGCAAGTGTGCGCTGTTGGCAAAATCCGCGCGCAGGCCGGAGCCGTAGAGAAAATCCGCGCCGAGTCGCGTTCCGTTCCAGTTGTAGGTAACGCCACCGGAACCCGTGAGACGCTGATCGTGATCGAGATGCACCCAGTGCGTCGCGATGTAGTCGAGTTCGTCCTGCTCGAAGTTGTACTGGCCGGTGACGACCTGCTTTCCTTCCGCACGACTTGAGGACACGTTGAGGAACGCAGACACGTTGTCGTGCTCATAGTTTGCCGTGAGTTCCAGCCCGCGCACCCTGCCCTGCGCGTAGTTGAACGGTGAAAAGATCA
>JBDTOS010000299.1:0-3768 GCA_039933095.1 Dokdonella sp. | reverse complement strand
AAATACGGTGATTTCCTCACGATCGTGATACAGCTGGCGCGCGCGCCAGTCGAGTTGCTTGTGGGACGAATTCGCAACGGCATCGACGATGACAGATTGACACAGGTTTACCTCATCAAAGCGTTTTTTCATCGGCAGTTTCAGATTGAACATCGCCATGCGGCATGCACCGGAGGCGAGCCAATCGCCGACCAGGGCGGCAACCCGCCGTGGCTTTTCGACCATGTCGCAGACCAGCCAATCGACCGGCATGGGAGGGCGATAACGAAAACCATCTTCGCGTCGGTGCGTGACCAGACCCGAATCGAGCAGTGCTGTATCCATTGGACCATTGTCGATCGCCGTAACGTGAATCGAGCGGCGCACCAGTTGGAACGTCCATCCGCCCGGGGCAGCTCCGAGATCGACCGCAGTCATGCCAGGTTTCAGCCAACGCGCACGCTCGGCTTCGTTGAGCAGAACCAGAAGGGCCTCGTCGAGCTTCAAGGTCGAGCGGCTCGGCGCGCCAGTCGGAAAGTTCAGGCGCGGAATGCCGCGCGGCCAGGGCGCGCAGCGCTCGACATCCGCTTCGGCGACATACGCGGTCGTCGCATCGGCCATGCACACATGCAGTCGCCACGGTGAATCGGTCTCAAGCAGATGCTCACGTTTCAGCGCCGTGATCAGAGCTGAATTTAGCGAGCGACACAGCGACGCCAACTCACGAGCAGCGTCGCTGTCGGGCGCCTCGATCCACGCGTCGCAATAGCGTTTCCCGCTCGCGCGAACCGATGGCAGCAGTGCAGCGAGTCGATCCTGCCTTGGCAAATCGTCGACACGCGCAAGCACGCGCAATAGCTGGCGCGCGAAGGTCAGATCCCGCCAGGCCACTTCGCGATCAAACCGATTGGTTGCCACCGCATCCGCGAAAACATATTCAACCAATCCGCTATCGCGCTGGCTGCGCGCATAGCCGCCAACCTCAAGTTTCTCGGCACGCGCAGCTAATTCTTGCGTGCATTCGCTCTCGAAGCCGGGGCGGCAATAAGCGATCAGGCTGGAGAATTCGTTATTGGGCATCGAAAAGAGAGCGAATGGCTGGACTGCCGCGCATCATGCCTGCGCGCGTGGGCAATGACGAATTTAGGAAGCGCAATTGCGGGTCGCCCAGCACGACGGATGTGATCGAGTAGCCGGTTCGTTTCGTCGGAGGCCGTAGAATTAACGTTATGTTGTGTTGCCGTCGGGGATCATCACGGTCGCCATGCTGAAACTGCACTTCTGCGCACGAAAAACGATCGCGTTCGTGGCGCTTGCCTCGCTGAGTGCTGCATTTGAATCGAGCGCATCGGCTGCGGCTATTGCGGTCAGCGTCGATACGACCGCCAACGTGCATCCGTTCAGCCCGCTGATTTTTGGCGTCGCGTTCGGTGATGCAGCACGTAATACGCAGATCGGCTACACGCTGCGACGTTGGGGCGGAAATTCGGTGACACGCTACAACTGGCAGGTCGATGTCCACAGCACGGCATTCGACTACTTCTTCGAAAATATTCCAGGTGCAAGTGATCGCAGCCATGTGCCGCCGCTTGGCAACGACGCCGACGCGTTTGTCAGCGAGGCGCTCTCGAACGGCGGGCAGGCACTCATCACGATTCCGACGATCGGTTGGACGCCGCGTGCTGACAGTCCACTCGGCCATCCTTATTTTGCCGGTTTCTCGATTGCCAAATATGGAGCGCAGCAGTCCAGCGATCCGTACGATCTTGATGCGGGCAACGGCGTACGCAGCAATGGAACACCGATCACCAGCAATGATCCGCTCGATACATCGACTGCTGTCGGTGCCAATTTCCAGAACGGATGGGTTGCTCATTTGCAAGCGACGTTCGGCGGCGCGGCGACAGGTGGCGTGCGCTTCTACGCACTCGACAACGAGGTCATGCTGTGGAATTCCACGCATCGCGACGTGCATCCTGCCGCAACCACCTACGATGAAACATGGAGCAAAGCCCTGACCTACGGCACGGCGATCAAGCAACAGGATCCCGGCGCGCAGGTTTTGGGACCAGTCACCTGGGGCTATTGCGATCTATTCGGATCGGCAGCCGATAACTGCCTTGATGGCGCCGATCGTGCGGCTCACGGCGGCCTGGCGTTCGTACCGTGGTATCTGCAGCAAGTGTGCGCGCATCCGTTGGCAGGAGGCGTTCATGCGGTTGACTACCTTGATCTGCATTACTACCCGCAGGGCAGCAACGTCGCGCTCAATGACGACGATTCGGCAACGACAGCTGCACGCCGATTGCGATCGTTGAAGGAGCTGTATTCATCGACATGGGTTTCCGAGTCGTGGATCAGCGATCTCGGCGACAGCAACGCGAACCACTACGACAAACCGAACCTGATTCCCCGCGCGCGTGCCTGGATAGACCAATATTGTCCCGGCACCAAGCTCGCCATTACCGAATACAACTGGGGAAACGACAACACAGCGAGCGGGGCAGTTGCGCAGGCTGAATTGTTGGGGATATTCGCCCGTGACGGCGTCGATCTCGCGACGCGCTGGGTCGCACCCGCCGCCAACACCCGCGCCGAGCGCGCGTTCACGTTGTTTCTCAATTACGACGGAGCCGGCAAGAAAGTACAGGGCAACAGCATTTCCGCGCAAAGCGCGAATAGTGATCAGCTCGGCGCGTATGCATTTGCGGGTAACGGGCGCACGTTCGTATTGCTTACCAACAAGGACACGTTGACGCACGACGTTGCACTGAGCTTCAACAGCGCGCACAACGCAGGGTGGAATCTGTACGGATTCGACGCGACACACGCCGTGCACCTAGTTGGCAGCGGAACAGTCGCTGGTACAAGCCTGAATCTCGCGGCGCTCCCGTCGATGTCGGCCAATCTGCTCGTGATCGACAGCAACGACCCGATTTTTTCCAGCGGATTTCAGTAAACGCCCGCCAGCATCAATCAATAGCGTGCGCCGCCTGCGCGCGCGTACTGCTTGAAAACTTCACGCGCATCGGCACGAAGAATGTCTCGTCGCACGCTGATGCCACGCTTGCCAAGTTCGCCAATCCAATCATCGGGCAATGGCCCCTCGTCGAATGCGCTGAGTTCCATGACGTCTTCGCTGCGCGCGCCGATGAGCATCTCGTCTATGCCGGCCCAGAAGCTCGCACCGAAGCACATCGAACAAGGTTGCGCGCTGGTCGCGAGTTGATAGCGGCGACCGTCCTCGTTGAGACGCGCGCGACCGAGACGCGCCTGCGCGATCGAGAAGGCGACGATTTCCGCGTGCGCGGAGGAGCAGGTCTGCGGCAGAACCAGATTGACACCGACTGCGATGAGACGTCCGTCGTCATCGAACACTGCGGCGCCGAACGGCCCGCCGGTGTTGTGCTGGATATTGCGCATCGCCAACCGGATCGCGAGTTCGATGCGTGCGTCGGCATCGGCGTAGATGCGCGCCGGGTCGATCTCCTCGTCAATCCAGGTCGGCAGTTGCAGGCGCAATGCATTCGTCGTCATGGCGGCAAATATACAGGTCCGCATGCGCACTGCGGTTGTCGTGGGGCCGCATGCTTTCGCGATGAGCCGAACTATCCGGCCTTGCCTTCGGCAATATGGCGCAACGCGCGCTCGAATACCTCGACCGGCTGGCCACCGGAAATCAGGTGACGATCGTTGACGATGACCGACGGAACCGAATTGATGCCGCGTTCGACGTAGAAACGCTCCTGTGCGCGGACTTCTTTCGCGAATTCATCCGAGCCGAGAACC
>JBDTOS010000298.1:0-3781 GCA_039933095.1 Dokdonella sp. | reverse complement strand
GCGCAACGCAGACTGCGCGCGAGGAGGCGCTATTGCATGCGACCGGGATTCGCGAGTTGCGGCGGCGTCCGGTATTCACGACACCGAATGTCTTTCCGCCGGAAGGTTTTGTCGCAACAGACAGCGAGGATAACGAGCCTGTAGTTCATCGATCGCATCCGCGCGAGTCGATCGAGCCACAACATTGTTATGTGTGCAAGCAGAAGTATTCGCTGATTCATCATTTCTACGATCAGCTATGCCCGACCTGCGCCGAGTTCAATTTTGCCAAGCGCACCGAGACGGCCAACCTGCGTGGTCGCGTTGCGTTGCTGACCGGTGGGCGCGTCAAGATCGGCTATCAGGCCGGATTGAAATTGCTGCGCGCGGGTGCCAGCCTGATCGTAACGACACGGTTCCCGCGCGACTCCGCCGCACGCTACGCCGCCGAACCGGATTTTGCCGACTGGTCCGATCGACTGGAAATCTTCGGGCTCGATCTGCGCCACACGCCGAGTGTCGAGGCGTTTTGCCACGAACTTGTCGCGACGCGCGATCGGCTCGATTTCATCATCAACAACGCCTGCCAGACCGTGCGGCGTCCACCGGATTTTTACGCACACATGATGGAAGGCGAGACCGCTGCGGCGCACGATGTTCCCGAACATTTGCGCAAACTGCTCGGCCGTTACGAAGGTCTGCGCCGGTATGCGATGCTACCCGAGGCAGGGGTGGAAAATTCGCAGGCCACGCTCGCGCACAGCGAGCAGCGCAAGCGCGACGACGCGCCCGGCATCACGCGAGCCGCCGAGATGTCGCAGGTGCCGTTGCTGGCGGAAGAAATCGATGGCCAGCAGCATCTGTTTCCGCAAGGTCGGCTCGATCAGGATTTGCAGCAGATCGATCTGCGCGAACGCAACTCGTGGCGATTGCTGATGGCCGAAGTGCCGGCGGTCGAACTGCTCGAAGTGCATCTGGTCAACGCCGTCGCACCATTCATCATCAATGCGCGTCTGAAACCGCTGATGCTGCGCACAGCAGAGCGCGACAAGCACATCGTCAACGTGTCGGCGGTCGAAGGGCAGTTCTATCGCAACTTCAAGACAACACGCCATCCGCACACGAACATGGCCAAGGCCGCGCTCAACATGATGACGCGCACGTCGGCGACCGATTACCACAACGATGGCATCCACATGAACGCGGTGGACACAGGCTGGGTGACCGACGAAGACCCCGCCGCGCACGCCGCACGCAAGATCATCGAGGAGAGATTCCACCCGCCCCTCGACATCGTCGACGGCGCAGCCCGCATCGTCGATCCGATCATCCACGGCTGCAACACCGGCGAACACGTGTGGGGCAAGTTCCTCAAGGACTACCGGCCGACGGATTGGTAGGCTGTTCCGCCGTAATCGATCACCGCATTCGGGTTTCACCCTGTCGCAGCCGCAGCGTCTCGTCATTTGCGACACCGTCATGATGTGCTTGGGCGCCTTCACTTCGCTCCCGGCACATGAACTGGCATCTTGGTCGCTACCGTTTCAACGCAGACGATATCTGTTACCTGCTGAGTGGTAACTGGCGGACCGCGTATGTCGCCGTGGCCGCAGGAGGTCTTTTCGAACTTCGCGTGTCGCTCACACCGGAGCAGGCCGGCGCGTTCATGCACGGTCGCAAGGTGCGCTTCGAAGCGACGATGTCCGGCGCCTATCTCGATGCGAGTCCGGGCGTTCGCATCTCGCTCGATCTGGAACCGCCGCGCAACGGCGAGCGGCGCTATGCCGATGGTCAGAATTGTTATGCGGCCGACAAACGCCAGGCACGTGCACGGGCTTTGCAGTTCGCAGCGCGGCGTTCGTTGCAGGCTGCGCAGAAATTCGCGGAAAATGGCAAACCGCTGGAAGCGGCGAATTTTCTCGGGCGTTTTTACGAGGACATCACATCGGCGTGGCTCGAAGCCGAAGGCTATCTTCCGTGGCTCGCCACCACCCAGGGTCCGGCGCTCGAATTTGCCATAGGCGCGTACGCAAATGCCGAGGTACGCAAGCTGACCAATGCCGTTCGTCCGGCGGCGTTCGACCTGCCACTGCTGCTGCGCTGGCCGCAGTCACAAACCGACCCCGGAACGATCCTGCCACAGGCATTCGTTGACGCCGACGCCCTCGCGGCCAATGTGCACTTGACTGTCCTCAGGGCTGCCGCGCGTGGCTGGCCGATGATTGGGCATCGGCGTTACTGACGCAATCGGCGCGACAGGCCATAATCGGCGTAGCTGTCCGCGATCGTTGCGCCGACGCTTTCTCATACGAGCCGCCTGCCCATGCCCGAAATCGTGTTCAAGGGAAAAGAATACGTCTACAACCACCATCTGACGGTACCGGCAACGAAGGCTGGTGTTACAACGACCACGTCAACTCGCCGATAATGTTTACGATGCATCACTGACCATCCTCCGAGGCCGGAATGCCGCTTTCGTGGAACGAGATCAAGGACCGCGCGCTGAAGTTCTCGCGCGAATGGGCCGAGGAGGGCTCCGAGGATGCCGAGGCCAAAACCTTCTGGGACGGGTTTTTCGACATCTTCGGCGTCAGCCGCCGCCGCGTCGCCAACTTCGAGCGGAAGGTCAAGAAGCTCGACGGCCGTGATGGCTACATCGATCTGCTCTGGAAAGGTGTGCTGCTGGTCGAGCACAAGTCGCGCGGCAGGGATCTCGATCGCGCGCATGCGCAGGCACGCGACTATTTTCATGGCCTGACCGACGCCGAGTTGCCGCGCTATCTGTTGGTGTCGGATTTCGCACGCTTCCGTCTCTACGATCTCGAAGACGAGGAATCGCCGGTCGAGTTTCCGCTCAAGGACCTGCACAAGAATGTTCGCCGGTTCGGCTTCATCGCCGGCTATCAGGCGCGTTCGTTCAAGGACGAAGACCCGGTCAATGTCGAAGCCGCCGAGCGCATGGGCAAGCTGCTCGATGCGCTCAAGGCGGCCGGTTACGACGGCCACGCGCTGGAAATGTTGCTCGTGCGTCTGCTGTTCTGCCTGTTCGCCGACGACACCGGTATCTTCGGACGGCAGGCGTTTCACGAACTGCTGGAACGGCGCACTTCGCCCGATGGCGCCGATCTTGGCGCCTGGCTGGCGCAGTTGTTTCAGGTGCTCGACACGCCGACCAACGAACGCCAGAAAACGCTCGACGAGCAACTCGCCGAGTTTCCCTACGTCAACGGCAAGCTGTTCGCCGAATCGCTGCGACTGGCATCGTTCGATGCGTCGATGCGCAAACTGCTGCTCGATGCCTCGGCGCTCGACTGGAGCCGAATCAGTCCCGCGATCTTTGGCTCGATGTTCCAGTCGGTCATGGACGCCAAGGCGCGGCGCAATCTCGGCGCGCACTACACCAGCGAAAAGAACATCCTCAAGCTGATCGGGCCGCTGTTTCTCGACGAACTCGATGCGGAGCTTGCGAAGATCGGAAACCACGAGGGCAAGCTCAAGAGCTTTCACATCAAGCTCGCCAACCTGCGCTTTCTCGATCCGGCCTGCGGCTGCGGCAACTTCCTCGTCATTGCCTATCGCGAACTGCGCCGCATCGAAACCGAAGTGCTTGCGCGTCTGTTTGCGCGCCAGGACAGCGTGCTCAAAGGCGTTGCCGATCATGTCGCCGTCGATGTCGATCAGTTCTACGGCATCGAGATCGAGGAGTTTCCGGCACAGATTGCGCAGGTCGCGCTATGGCTGATGGATCACCAGATGAACCTGCGCGTCGCCGAACGCTTCGGTGAATACTTCGCGCGTCTGC
>JBDTOS010000297.1:0-3783 GCA_039933095.1 Dokdonella sp. | reverse complement strand
TGCTGGTCTCGTGCGGCAGGGTTCCGTCTTCGGCACCGACGATGAACACGAAGCGAAACTCCAGTCCCTTGACCGAATGCAGGGTCATAAGGCGCACGGCGTTGCCGGGATCTTCGCGATCGCCGTGCATCAGCAGCGCAAGCTGTGCGGCGAGATCGCCGCTGGCTACATTCGCCTGCGACGCATTCTTCTGCATCGCCCGAAACCATTCCCCGAGCTCGCGCAGATTGTCGAGGCGACGTGCACGCAATGCCGGCTCCTTGACCTGCGCAGCGATGTGGCCCGCGTAGTCGAGGCGACCAATTAGTTCGTCGACCAGATCGGCCGCTGTCGTTCGCGTCGCCAGCGCAGACATCTCGCGAATCAGGCCAACAAACGCCGCGAGCGCCGATGCTGGCCGCGCTGACAGTTTCCCGAGGACCGCGTCGCTTTGCGCCGCGCGAAGCAGAGACACTTGGCGGAGGCCGGCTTGCTCGCCAAGTTTTTCCAGCGAGGTTGCCCCGATATCGCGGCGCGGTGTATTGACGATACGCAGAAACGCGGCGTCGTCGTCGGGATTGCTGATCAGGCGCAAATAAGCGAGAACATCCTTGACTTCGGCGCGATCGAGAAACGCGGTGCCGCCGCTGATGTGATACGGCACGCTGGCGAGACGCAAGGCTTTTTCCAGCGGACGCGACTGATGGTTGCCGCGATAGAGGATCGCGAACTCGTGCCAGCGCGCCTTGTGGCGCTCGGCCAGATGGGCGATCTCGCCTGCCACGCGTTCGGCTTCGTGTTCGTCGTCGCGGCATTCGAGCACACGCACCGGCGCACCTTCGTCCTGCGCGCTCCACAGTTTTTTCTCGAACAGGTGTGCGTTGTTCGCGATCAATGCGTTGGCGACGCGCAGGATGCGGCGTGCGCAGCGATAGTTCTGTTCGAGTTTGATGACCTTGAGCTGCGGATAGTCGCGTGAGAGCTCGCCGAGGTTCTCGGGATTGGCGCCGCGCCACGCGTAGATGCTCTGGTCGTCGTCGCCGACCGCCGTGAATGCGCCACGCTCGCCGGCCAGCATTTTCACCAGCCGATACTGGCAGGTGTTGGTGTCCTGATATTCGTCGACCAGCAGATAGCGAATGCGCTCGCGCCAGGCGAGGCGTGCGTCTTCATTATTTTCGAGCACGGCCAGCGGCAAGCGGATCAGATCGTCGAAATCGACGGCATTGAATGCGGTAAGGCGTTTTTGATACGCGACATAGATTGCTGCCGCTTCGCGTTCGCGTGGACTGCCAGCGCACGATTCCGCCTGTTCGGGCGTGAGGCCGTCGTTCTTGGCACGCGAGACGAGGGACTGCAAGGCGTACAGCGCATCGTTCTTGATGCCGTTCGGTGCGAGTTCCTTGATCAGGTGCTGGCTGTCGTCCGCGTCGAGTATCGAAAATCCACGCCGCAAACCAGCGCGCGCATGTTCGATCTGCAAGAATTTAAGTCCGAGCGCATGAAATGTGCAGACCGTCAATTCGCCAGCGGCCTCAGCATTGATCAGCTTCGCAATGCGCTCGCGCATCTCGCGCGCGGCCTTGTTGGTAAATGTGATCGCGGCTATTTTTGCCGGAGCCATATCGCGGTGCTTGATCAGATGCGCAATCTTCTCGGTGATTACGCGCGTCTTGCCCGATCCAGCCCCGGCGAGTACGAGCAGCGGTCCGTCGCAATACTCGACGGCAGTGCGTTGTTGCGGGTTGAGCATTTGGTTCGGGATTAGGGATTGGGGATTGGGGATTCGGGATTCGGGAAGCTGGTCCCGCTGCGATGCCCGAATTGTGCACGCTAGAGAAACCTGCGTCATTCGACCTGCAGCGCGATGTAGCGACTGTGCCAGAATCCAGCATCGCGCGCGGACGGTTCCCGAATCCCCAATCCCAAGTCCCAAACCCCGAACATGGCCAAACTCTACTTCTACTATTCGGCGATGAACGCGGGCAAGACCACGACCTTGCTGCAGAGCGCATACAACTATCGCGAACGCGGATTACGCACGCAAATTCTCACGCCGGATATCGATCACCGCGCTGGTGTCGGCGAGGGCGTGGTTGCGTCGCGGATCGGATTGCAGGCCAAGGGCCTGCGGTTCACTCGTGACGACGATCTGCTGCGCATGATCGATGCATCGATCAAGCTCAACGGCAAGCTCGATTGCGTACTTGTCGACGAAGCGCAATTCCTGACCCGTGGGCAAGTCTGGCAACTGACTGACATAGTCGACCTGCGTTCGATCCCGGTGCTCGCGTATGGTCTGCGCACGGATTTTCGCGGGGAGTTGTTCGAGGGTAGCCAGTACCTGCTCGCGTGGGCCGATGAGCTTAGCGAAATCAAGACGATCTGCCACAGCGGCAGTAAGGCGACCATGGTCGTTCGCGTCGATGAACATGGGCGCGCGCTGACCGACGGGCCTCAGGTCGAAATCGGCGGCAACGAGCGCTATGTGTCGGTCAGTCGCGCGGAGTTCAAGAAAATTGTCGGCGGGCACGGCCTTATCGAATTGCAGCAACCCTCGCTGGCGTTCGCCACGGATGGCGACGACAGCGATGGCGTGCCGCCGCCGGACGACAGCACTCGCTGACCAGAGTCCACGGAGCAGCTGACCGCCGCGCCGATCGCCATCCAAACCTACGTCCGATTCGGAAATTTCCTACACGCGTTTGCGTAGCGCGCCGCTGCGCACCAAGTCCACGACGATCAAGCTATCCCGGTCCGGCAAGACATGCCAACGCGACCACGATTGCACACAGCGGTTCTGGTCATCCACAGCAACCCAAACCGAGGATTTGAAATGAACATGCTGTCACCGATGCGTCACGCCAGCCGCGCGATTTCGATGTTGAACCAGGTCCACGCCGTGTGCCGCCAACCCAGTTCGAACGTCACGCCGATGAACGCGCGCGACTTCAGTCGCCACGCGCAAACGCTGCGTTCGATCATCGGCACCCGCCAGCAACTCGAGGCGATGCGCAGCAATGCGGCCAGCGCGCTGGTCCGTTTTCGCGAGCGTCACGAGCAGATCGCCTTGCGTGCACGCACGCGCGGGATCGTCGTGACCATGCAGGACGCGGCCTGACTCTCTGACGAAAATGTGTGCGCGTCACACGCGCCAAAACGATTTCCCCTTACCATGAGCGATCGGCAACGTAGCGCTTCAAGACTTTAGTATTCGCGGTTGTCGCAACGCAGAAGCTACCGACAGGGGAAACACCATGCCATCAAACAAACACGCGCTGGTCATGACCGGTGGTTTGCTGCCGGGCTATGCGGCGGAAACGGTCTGGCCGGCGCTGGCCGCGTATTTCCGGATGGCCGAAGAAAAGTTTGAATCGCAGCTGCGCGTCCGCGCTCCGGTAACGATCAAGGAAGGCGACGATCTCGCCAAGTTGCAAGCCCTGCAAGCCGGCGTCAACGCCGTGGGAGCGGAGGCCGACATGTTTCCCGTTGGCGATACGTCAAACGTGTTTGCCCTGATCGACAACGTGCCGCGTGGGCCGGTGCCGCGCAGCCTGGTCGCCGACTGGATCGAGCGCGGAATCTGGCCGGAAACCATCCGGGTGGCCAATGTCGGCGAGAGTCAGTGGGTTCCCTTTACTGCATCCGCCGTGCCGATTCCAGGGCCCATGGTTACCGAGCCTGTGGCAGCGGTGGCTACATCGCTCGCGATGGCCACGTTGCAACCGGCCGCAGTGCAGTCTCTGGAAGTCAACGCTGCGATTCCAGTCGACATTGATTTTCTTCCTGCGGGCGCAGCGATCC
>JBDTOS010000296.1:0-3797 GCA_039933095.1 Dokdonella sp. | reverse complement strand
TGCGGTCGGCGTGCGCTGCATCTCAATCGCTGGCTGGTCGATCATGGTTATATGGTGCTGAAACCCGACACGAACCCGACCCATCCGTTTTTCGCGGTCGTCGATTGGTCGCATACACGTGCTATGCGCTCGGATTGAGCGGCACATGTGTGGCCGCGAACCGGAGGGCATCGTCGAAACCGTCGATGTCGCCCTGCAAACCGAATTGATTGATGCCATGCGCCAACTGAAAGACCCGAAAGATGACACACCGATGATCCTCAATGTCTACGACGGCGCGACGATCTTCCAAGGCGCGTATGCCGACGAAGCGCCCGACCTCGTGGTTGGCTACGCGCCGGGCTACCGCGCGTCGTGGCAAACCTCGCTCGGCGCAACGCCGGTCGTTCTGGTCGAAGACAATCGCGAGCGCTGGATCGGTGATCACTGCATCGATCCCCCGCAGGTGCCTGGCGTGTTGTTCACCTCGTTCGCGCTCAAGCAGCCGATCGCGGCAATCGGCGATTTGGCAAAACTCATTGTCGGCACGTCCTCCTCTGGTACCGAACCGCAGCCATGAAGCAAGGTCTGCTCGATTTGCCGGCACCGCTGCTTGATTGGGTCGAAGCTTGGCTCGCCGCATCACGGCTGCCGGCGATCGTCCATGTGTTTGCGTGGGGAATTCTTGCCGGCTGGATCGGCATGTGGGTTTATCGGCGCACCTCGCATCAGGAACGCCTGACCGCTATCCGCCGCGAACTTGCCGGAGCGCAGCGCGCGTTGGCCAACTACGACGGGGAATTTCGCGGGCTGATGCCGCTGATCGGTCGCCAGTTTGGCCTCGCGTTCCGGCAAATGGGTGTCACCGTGATGCCGGCCTTGCTTGCCGGCTTACCGCTGCTGTTCATGCTGCCGTGGTTGTCGAATCAGTTTGAATCGATCAGGCCGGGTGCGCGCGCACCGATCGAAGTTTGCGCGATACCCGCCGAGATATCCGCATCGCGTGGTTGGGATTCCGCTACCCCAGCAACCAGCGCCGGCCCGGGTTGCTGGGAAATCGCCTGGCCTGGGCGCGGCCAAATGGCGACCCTGCGCGAAGGCAACGAAGTTCTGCTCGACCTTCCCTCTTCAGTCCCAGTGACGGTCGTGCATCGTCATTATTGGTTGAACGCACTGATCGGCAATCCTGCTGGTTATCTACCCGATTCGGTCGAGACGCAAAGCGTGCACATCGACCTGCCCGAATTGGAGTTGCATGCATTGGGACCGATCTGGCTGCGCGGCTGGGAGGCGGCGTTCTTCTTTGCGGCTCTGATTCCATCGCTGATCCTGAAATCGCAGTGGCGACTGCATTGAGAACAATCGCAATATCCGATTGCTACAACTGGCGCACAACCTGGGCGGCCAACCTCTCTTTAAGGGGATCGAGCAGTGGTCCATAGCGCATAGCGCGTGCGGTTCCCGCGCGAATCGGCTGTCTGACTTGGGCCGCGCTCGCGGTGCGAATGGTTCGCGTCACTTCGTGCGGGCGGAGACATGCCTCTACAAAAGGAAGATCGCAAAAATCCAGCAGACCGTGGATTTCAGACGACGGCTCCGCGACCAGTTTCTCGTAGCTTTGCAGACGAAAATTGGCCGGATACTGCTTCCGCCAGAAATCGCAAAGACGCACGTAGTCGGTCCAGTAACGAGCCAGACTGTCGAAGTGATAACTAAATCCCACGCGACCCGGCGCGAACAGTTGCATGTAGCACGACCAGCAGGTTTCCAGCGGATTCCTCCGGCAATCGATGATGCGGGCATCCGGCAGCATCGCGAGGACGGCACCAGCATAGAGCCAGTTTTCCGGCAGCTTGTCGGTAAAACGCGGGCGCGCTTGGCGCCATCGTTGCGTCCGAGTCAGATATTCGCCGCCCAGCCGTTGCCAATCAGTTTCCGTTGCCGCCGCAACCCACGCCGGGAACGCAGCGCCTCGCCGCCTCGACTCGCCGGCGATTACGGCATTCAGATATGGCAGCTCGCTCGCCCCTTCGACCTCAGGATGCGCCGCAAGCACCTGTTCGACCAAGGTCGAGCCCGAACGTGGAAGGCCCACAATGAAAATGACCTCGTTCCCCTGCTTGGATTGGGATGAGCGGAATGGCTGAGCAAATGCTTTGGCCGTGCGCTCGACCAGAGCGGTGAATGCATCGCAGTTCCACTGCTCGCGGCGGCGCATGATTTCATTTGCCAGTTCGAAACTGGCGAAAGCCTCGACAGGCTCTCCACGCTCATCCAGAGCCCTGCCCAGAGCGAAGCTGGCAGCCGCACGTTCTCGCTCGCCCAGGGACGGGTTGGTTGCAAAAGTTCGCAGCGAAGCCAACTCCACAGCCGTCAAGCGCACGGTCTTGAGGTCGACAAGTCCGAACCAGGCATTGGCGATCTCTTCTCCGCCCGCAATGATCTCCCGATACACGTCCGCTGCGGTCTCCGGTTTCCCCAACGCCTGCAATGAGCGCGGGCAGGAAGTGTGCCGGGGTATGCCTTTCCTGCAATTCCAGCGCGCGCTCCGCAGCGTTCAATGCAGTCTCGTGACGGGCATCGTGATCGCACATGACACCCAATGCGAACCATGAGTTCGCATCCGGCGCCAGCGCGCAGATCTCCTGCAATGCGGCAATGACGCCTTCGAATTCGCCCAGTTCCCCCAAAGCGGTTCCCAGCTCAGAAAGAATCAACGTATCGGCAGGCCGTCGCTCGCGTGCGTGCCGCAACTGCTCCACTGCCTCGTAATGGTTTCCGCGACGCGTCTGGACCATGGCAGACAGTCGCAAGACTTCGGCGTGGTTTGGGCTCCAAGGCGAGGGCGACGCCCATTGTTCGCTCCGCGGCGCCTACATCTCCCGTGTCCAGCATTCTGGCGGCTTGGCGAACCAGTGCGATGACGCGATCCGACGTGCCACGCAAGCGAGTTGAAGTTACGCTAGTGGCAACAGCTGACGACGATCGCATTGGTTTGGTCTTGTCCATTTGGATCGTCCATCCTCACTGCGATTGGGGTCGCGCGAGCTTCCCGTTATCTGCGTGCCTGTCTGGACAGGAAGACTTCAATTACGGCGCTTGACATAAGGGCGAGCAGGTTGGAAGCTATGCAAGAGAGCATTTGCGTCAATCGATAGGTTGGTCGCACATGAAGGGATGAGCCTCCGATCAAACCGGATTTCACGAAGCACCCACAATAGTTTGCGCCTGGGAGAAAACAATGGTGAAGAAAAAATTCAATTCCGCTGCGGCGATTGCGATCGCCACGACGGCAGTTACAGCAATGTCCGGCAACGCTTTTGCCGCAGTCCTTTGCAACACATTCACAACACCTCTCTCGATCCCACAGAACATTGATGGTGTTTACATCAATCTGGTAACCGGTGCTCAGGGTACCGCGGGTTCCGGCGTCGCTGGTTGGGACGTCAACATGTATGCGACCGGTGCCAGCAGTCTTTATTTCTTCTGGCCAACCCCAGGTACTTCCGCTGGTGGCGTAGCAACCAATGGAACAGTTTACGATTACTTGGCCGCCGGGCAACCCGTTGGAGTTGCGCAGACGTTCATCCTGAGTTCTGGTGGAGGTGGCGAACCTCCTTTCGCCAACTACCGTGTTACACAATCCGGAGGCTATCTCGGAGTCCGCTTCCTCAATGAGGTACTCAACGCTTGGAGCACGTTGAAGCCGCCGCCGACACGCCGCGCGGTCGTCCGGGTTGTCATCGATAATTAAGATTTTCCACATTCCTTCTTCCTAATCACTTAGTTGTCATGATAACGTTAATGGGCACGGGACT
>JBDTOS010000295.1:0-3816 GCA_039933095.1 Dokdonella sp. | reverse complement strand
ACCCTAATTTATCGGTGCCAGTCACCGCTGGCGCGGGCTCGCCCACCAGCCCAATTCGCTTCATCCTCGGAACTGTGCGCGCGGTCATGCTGGGGCACGCGCGCTGACGCTAGACTGCGGACAATCATCGGGGGTACGCCATGCGCAACGGCTTGTTGGTCAGCGTGCTGTGCAGTGTGTTTTTCTGCGGGCTTGTCGCCGCGCAAACGCCGCGCGACTACGACATCGTCTATGTGCGACAAGCACGCTTCGGTGATAGCACCAACACGATCTGGCCCGACGTGTTTCATCCGGCGCGCCTCGACCCCGGTGCCGATCTCATGCTGCTGCACCCGGACGGCAGTGAGGAGGTTCTCGTTGCCGCCGGCAATGGCGGGATCACCGACCCGTTTGTTTCGTTCGATGCGCAATGGATCTACTACGCGCGATTTCCTGATTTGCGACCACAGTCGCTGAACTACCAGCGCGGCGATCTGCCGACCCTCGGTGCCGACATCTTTCGGATTCATCTGGCGACACGCCAGATCGAACAACTGACCCATGGTGAATTCACTCCGAATACCGGCGCCGCAAACTGGGACGAGAGCAATCCGCTCGATCCGCCATCGCAATACGACCGCCTCGGCTACGGAATCCTGAATCTTGCGCCGTGCCCACTGCCTGGTCACAGGATCGCGTTCGTCAGCAATCGCAATGGCTTCGAGCCGCCCAAGGGATACACCAATCCGACATTGCAGCTCTTCGTCATGGATGAGGATGGTCAGAACGTGACCCAGATTGCGCCGATGAATATATCGAGCGCGCTGCACCCGACCATCCTGCGCGATGGCCGCCTGATGTTTTCGTCGCACGAGGACCAGGGCCTGCGCGATACGCGCATGTGGGGCGTATGGGCGATCTGGCCGGATGGACGTCTATGGGAACCCTTGCTGAGCGCATTCCGCGAAGGTCAGGCGTTTCACTTCACGACCCAGCTTTCCGGCGGCGATCTCGTCATCGAGGATTACTACAACCTCAACAACAACGGCTTCGGCACGCTGTATCGCACGCCAGTGCAGCCACCTTCCGGACAACCGCGATTTTTCAGTGCATTTGCGAACGACAATCCGTCGATCGAGCGCACTGTGGGCGCGGGGTTCTCATATCCGTACACGATTCCGTTTACGCCGCGTGGCGGTTTGTATTCGCTCGCGCCATTCACCCATGGCGACGACGAGGCCGCGCCGATCGGCGGCGATGGTGCACGCGTCGGCAAATTCACCCATCCGTCGGCCGCACCCAACGGCGATCTGCTGGTGGTGTGGACACCGGGACCGGCCAACAATCTCAATCGACCGACGACGGTTCCCTACTACGACGGCGGCCTGTATATGATTCCCGGCGGCAATATCGTCCATTCGCCGCGGGATTTGGTTCTGATCAGGAACGATCCCGCGTACAACGAAGCGTGGCCGCGCGCAATCGTGCCATACAGCCGCATTCACGGTGTCGCCGAACCGGATAACCTCTCGTGGCTGCCGAATGACGGTAGCGTCCATGCCGCGTTGCCAGCTGGCACGCCGTTCGGCCTGATCGGCACATCGACTGTGTACAAGCGCGAGAGTTTTCCCGGCTCGGTCACGCCGTGGTCGAACACGTTCGACGGACTCGATGCGTTCAATACCGGCGAAAACGGCCAATCGAGCAACTGGTTCAGTCAAGGCAGCGATGACGGCAAGTACAGTAATGCCGATATCTGGGCGATGCGCATCGTCGCCATGGAACCGCATTCGCATCGCAGTTACGGCCCGCATGATGGACGAAAGTTCACCAGTCACGCCGAGGAACGCCTGCGCGTGCTCGGCGAGATTCCATTGCGTAAAATCGACGGCAACGGTCAACCCATTCTCGACAGTGAAGGCAATCCCGACACCAGTTTCCTGAGCAAAATCGTCGCCGACACGCCGTTTACGTTCCAACTGCTCGATCGCAACGGCATGCTGCTGACGGCGGCGCAAACCTGGCATCAAGTGCGACCCGGCGAAATGCGCGCCGATTGCGGCGGTTGTCACGCGCACAGCCAGCAACCGCTTGCGTTTGCCGGCACGGCGGCGGCACAGCCAGGCTATCCGATTGCCGATTTGTCAGCAACGACACCACTGCTGACGAGCGATGCGAACGGCAATCCGATATTGCAGATCAGCAACACCGCGCAAGTCACGGTCGAGTTCCTGCACGATATCCGACCGTTGCTCCAGCAGCGCTGCGTCAGCTGCCACATGGGTTCGAGTGCGCCCGGCAATCTTGATTTGTCCGACACCAGCATCGGCACTGATGGACTACCGAACGACTATCGCCGGCTTGCCGCCGATGAACAGGCGCAATTCGGCTATCCGCCGGTGATCTCTAATCACCAGTGGCGGCAGACCAATGCGAGCCGCTACGTTCGCAAGTTCCAGAGCCGCCGCAGCCTGCTGATCTGGAAACTGTTTGGCCAGCGCCTCGATGGCTGGAGCAATGGCGACCATCCCACCGAGAGCGTGCCGGGCAATGCGAACACGTTGCCGTCCGGAAGCGATGCCAATGCCGCCGACCTCGACTACACCGGGACAGCGATGCCGCCGCCAGGCAGTCCAGTGAGCCCGCTCAGCGCCGACGAGAAACTGATGTTCGTGCGCTGGATCGATCTCGGCGCAGCGGTCGATACCGGCGATCCGCGCTATGGCTGGTTCATGGACGATCTCAAGCCCACCATCGAAGTGAGCCTGCCGCGTCCGCGCGCGAATGTTGGTCAGATCAATACCATCCGGTTCGGCATTGCCGACGCTGATTCGGGTATCGATACGACCAGCCTCAGCGTCACCGCGGATTTCGTGGTCAACGGTTTGGCGCCGGGGGCGCAGTTGGCCACGCTCGTGCAGACGACCGGCCCGGGTATTCGAACCATTGTCCTGAGCCCGCCGGTCGATCATGCCTGGAACCACCACGTGCGGGTCAGCGTGCGCGACATTCACGGCAACATCACGCGCGTCAATCGCGCCTTCTTCATTGGCGCGGAAGACACGCTGTTTCGCGACAGCTACGACTGAAAGCATCCCGCACCGCAGCAATCTGCAATCAATCAATTGCTCATTGGCGTCAGCCAAAACGCGCACGGGGACGACTCGAAATATTTCCCGCGCAAACGCCTTGTGCTCGCTCGAATGCTGGGGTAACGTGACCCGCCGTTCCGCGGGACGGTTGGCGATTCCCTCGTTGCGGAATGCCACGGATCCGAATCGTGTTTGGCAAGATCGTGCTTGACGATTCGGGTACTCGGATACTGCTCGGAGGGGAGTTAGATGTTCAAGAACCTGTTTCTCGTTCAGCCCGTGCACGCGACCCCGAAGGTCGATGCCGGCGAGCATGTAGTCGGATCGATGCCCGGCGAAGTAACTCTAAAGCGCGCGCTGACCGCCAAACACCTGGTGATGCTTGGTATCGGCGCGGTGATTGGCGCTGGTATTTTCGTGCTGACCGGTCAGGCAGCGGCCGTCCATGCTGGGCCTGCGGTCGTCCTCAGTTTTGTATTCGCGGGCATCGCTTGTGCATTCGCAGGTCTGTGCTACGCCGAATTCGCATCGATGCTTCCGGTTTCCGGTAGCGCCTATTCCTATGCCTATGCCACGCTCGGTGAACTGGTCGCATGGTTCATCGGCTGGATGCTCGTGCTGGAGTATCTGTTCGCTGCGTCGACTGTTGCGGTCGGCTGGTCGGGCTATCTCAATAGCCTGCTGACCTCGATGGGAGCGGGTTTGCCTGCGGTCTTACAGCGGGTAGATATCCAATGGGTCCACC
>JBDTOS010000294.1:0-3859 GCA_039933095.1 Dokdonella sp. | reverse complement strand
CAAAACGCGCGTTCGCGGCAATGATGCAGATGCGCAAGATCGAGGTCACCAAAATCGAGGCGGCTGTGCGCGGCGACGCTTCGGTTTAGGAACACGCCGCGATGCATGCCTCGCCTTGTTTCGACCTACATCCCGGCAATGGCGCTAGTTGAATCCGTTCTTGAAAATGATGTCGAGTGGTTGCAGTTCCAGCGCACCGAGATCCCAATTTCCGTACAACGCGGTGAAAAAGGGATCGTCGTAGGGTCGAACCCCTCCTTCGGCCGTCAGACCTATCGGGTAGTTGTAGCTGGCGTTGCACCAATCGATCATCGGCGAGTTGAACGCGAGGGTGTAGTCGTTGCCAGCAGCGTTGACGAACATGGGCGGCAAGGTCGTGCTGCGGGTTGAGGTGCCAGCAAACGGGCTGCTGGTCTCGTGCAATCGATTGCAGTCGCCATTAGGCACCGGGCCATTCGCGCCGGGATCGGCGGCGAGTCCCGAGGTGGCATCGAAGATGGTTCCGTAGATGTCGACTGGGTAGGTTTCTCCGCCGGCAGTCGGTGTGTAGACGATGCGGGGTACGGCCAGGTTGCGAGAAAACGTATCGAACCCGAGGACAGCCGAACCGGTATCGATGAGCACGATCGACGAATCGGCTGCCACCGCCGGACCGCCGGTGCCACTGGTGGCGATGACGCTGCCGAAGATGCGCAGACCGTTTATGTCTATACCACCATTCGTACCTGTCGCATTCAACGTGGCGATCGCCATGCCACGACCGGCGGCAACGCGGTCGTTCTCGATGAACGTGCCGGCGATAAGGGTTGTTCCGCCACTGGCAAACAGGCCACCTCCGCTGGCTGTCGCGCCAGTTCCGGTGACTTGATTTCCTGAAAGTTCCGAGCAGCGCAGCGGGACGTGGCAACTCGATGCTCCCGAGGTGCGTGCCACGATGGTTGTCGCATTGACGGTGTAAATGCCGCCACCGCGAAGCTGGGCGGTGTTGTTGATCACGCTGGAATCGGTAACGTACAAATTGCCGGCAACGACATCAATTCCGCCTCCGGTTTCGGCGCTGTTGTTCGCGACGATCGATGAAGCCGCAGGGAAAGGTTGCAGATAAACCGTGCCGCCCGCAGCATAAATACCGCCGCCAGCGCCGCCGGCGCCAGTGACCGTGTTAGTACGGATGCCCTGCGTAGGCAGAACGTGTCCGTAGCTTTGGAAAAAGCACTGTTGCGAAGCAACGCCGCCGCCGGCCGATGTCGCCGTATTCGAACTGATCAAGCTGTCGGACATCTGGACGTAAGCTCGAAAAGTGCACGCTATGCCGCCACCCATCGCTGCATGGTTGTCAATGACGTTGGTGTTCCCGAACAGAACCAGCTTGGTGCGTTCCGTGCTGACCGCTCCCGTGCCGAGTTCTCCCCGGACCGAGATTCCCCCGCCTGAAAAGGCCGTCGTGTTGGACAGCACAAAGGTATCCGTCAGGTACACCGAGAACGGCCCATCGATGGTCATGCCACCACCCGGGAGCGTGCTGCTGCCGGTACCGTTGGCGATGGTGATTGCCGATAAAAGAACATTGTACGTGCCGGTGCCTGAAAAGCTCGCGTTGGTCCGCAACACGCTGCCAGTGAAAGCACTGCCACTAAGCACCGTGTGGCCGTTCGGCGTTGTCGAACTACAGGTGTCATAGCCACCGTATATCGCGACATTGTCGCGACCGATGATCGTCTGTGTTCCAGTCATCACATTGTTTTTGGCAACCCGGATGTTGAGGTTGGTCGATGCCGCCGCAAGAATGACTGCCTGGGTAATGTTCGCGTAGTTGCAGGCTGCATCGCTACCGACCGTGACCGTCACCGTGGTTCCCTCGGGCTGGGTCCATTTGAGTTCGGGGGTCGCGCTAGCCTCAGGCACGATCACGGAAACGAAAATGAATGCCGCCAGTTTTCGCCAAGCCATGGTATTGCTCCTTTTCGGGGTTGATAACCCTACAATCGCAACTTGGCGCCAAATCGGGTCAGCACGGATCCTCACCGGCCAATCGCAGGGACCTGGAACGCATGAATGAGTCGCCAGCAACGTCTGCCCGCGTCGACAAGCGTCCAGACGATTCCACGCCGCGAATCGATCAGGCATTGGCGGGAAGATCATGAGCGAGGTCACCCGCTTGCTTGCACTTTCGCGCGATGGCGATGCGCAGTCGCTGGAAAGCGTGTTCGCGTTGCTGTATTCGGAATTGCATCAACTGGCCGAAGGCCGCTATCGCGACCGAAATGAAACCTTGACCCCGACGGTTCTGGTCCACGAGGCGTTTTTGCGCTTGACGGCCAACGAGGCGCTAACCTTGCAGGATCGACGGCATTTCTTCGCTTGCGCGGCGCGCTCGATGCGCTGCATCGTGCTCGACCACGCGCGACGCCGCGATGCCGAGCGGCGCGGTGGGGGAGCAGCGCCGCTGACATTGGGCGAACATCTTGTCGACACCAACCAGAGCGGCATGGACAGCGACCTGCTTTCACTGGATCAGGCGATGGATCGGCTCGACCAGTTTGACGAGCGCCAGCGCCAGGTGGTCGAACTGCACTTCTTCGCCGGACTGACATTCTTCGAAATCGGCGAATTGCTTGAGTGCAGCGAGCGAACCGCCAAGCGCGAGTGGGAGCGGGCGAGGGCATTTCTTCATGCGGAGCTGGATTCCGCGATCGACGCTTCCTGAGCATGGTCGAGCACGTCATGGCCGAGCACGAAAACGAGATTTTGCGCCGCGCATCGGAGCTGTTCGATTGCTTGCTGGATATGGACGACGACGAGCGTGACGCGGAAATCGAGGGGCTGGTCGAAACCGACGCATTGAAGCATCGCTTGCGACGCCTGCTCGCCGCGCATCGCAGCGTCGGTCCACTCGATCGTGCGCATGCCAACGTCGATGCGCCACCCGCGCGTATCGCCGGCTGGACCATCGTCGAGGAAATCGGTCGCGGTGGCATGGCGGTCGTCTACCGCGCAGAGCGCAACATTGGCGGCACAACGCAAGTCGCCGCACTCAAACTGATGACGATTGGCGCGTTGGCCGGGTTGGGTCGTGAGCGCTTTCTGCGTGAACAATCGATCCTCACGCGGCTGGACCATCCGAATATCGCCGGTCTGCTCGACGCGGGTGTCCTCGCCGACGGGACGCCCTGGTTGGCCATGGTGCTGGTCGAAGGAGAGCGCATCGACTCGTGGTGCCGTGACAGCGATCTCGGCATCCGTGACATCGTCGCGGTTTTCCTCAGTGTCTGCTCGGCGGTTGCCTATGCGCATCGCAACCTGATCGTTCATCGCGACCTGAAACCTTCCAACGTCCTCGTTGATCGGGAATCGCGCGTGCGCCTGCTCGATTTCGGTATTGCCCGTCTCATCGATGACGAAAACAGTACCGACGCAACGGTTACTTCAATGCGGGCGATGACGCCGCGATTTGCCGCACCGGAACAGTTTAGTGGTCAGTTGACGACGACGGCGACGGATGTGTTTGGACTCGGCGCGGTTCTCTACATGCTGCTGGCCGGTCGGCCGCCGCGTGACGTTGCTGCCAACCCCGATCAGACATTCACTTCGCCGTCGCGCGCCGCGGGCGAAAACCCAGATTTGCCATCCGCGCTGAGGCACTCGCGCCAACGCGAACTCGGCGGCGATCTCGACACCATCGTCCTCAAGGCGCTCGTCACCGAGCCCGAGCGGCGCTATGCCTCGGTTGAGGCAATGGCATCGGATCTCCGCGCCTGGCTCGCGCGTCGACCGATTGCGGCTCGGCCAGGTTCGCTGTGGTATCAGGCGAGTCGATTCGTGCGTCGCAATCGGGTGGCAGTTGCAGCGGCCATCTTTG
>JBDTOS010000293.1:0-3862 GCA_039933095.1 Dokdonella sp. | reverse complement strand
CGCAGCTGGATGAGTTAGTGGTCACGGATACGATTCCATTGTCGGAAGCCGCCAAGAGCAATTCGCGTATCCGTCAACTGTCGGTCGCGGAGCTGCTCGCCGAAACGATTCGGCGCATCGCGTTCGGCGAATCGGTCAGTTCGCTGTACGTGGACTAGATTTTTCGAGGCTGGATTCTTCAAGGCCGGATTCTTCAAGGCGTGCTGTCACGAAGTCAGACGCTGCAAAATTTCACGGCTTCCCTGGTCGCGGGGAAGCTCTTTCCGCCGTGAGGCGGGTTATCAACCGAGGCAACAACCATGGCAAAGATTCATGAAATCGAAGTACAGCGCCGCAACGATCAGGGCAAGGGTGCGAGCCGCCGCCTGCGTCGTACGGGTGCGGTACCGGCAATCGTCTACGGCACCGAGTTGGCGCCGGTCAGCATCCAGGTCAACCACAAGGATATTTTTCTGGCGTCGCAGAACGAGTGGTTTTACTCGTCGATCCTTGATCTGAACCTTGGTGGCGACAAGCAGAAGGTATTGCTGCGTGACATGCAGCGGCATCCGTTCCGACCGCAAATTCTGCATCTCGATTTTTTGCGTATCAACGAAAACGAGGCAATTCGCGTGCGCGTTCCGTTGCATTTCCTTAATCAGAGCACATCGCCGGCGGGCAAGACCTCGGGCGTCATCGTCACCCACGAAATGACCGAAGTCGAAATCTCGTGCTTGCCGAAGGACTTGCCGGAATATATTGAAGTTGATCTGGCTGAATTGGCACTGGGCGACATCGTTCATCTGTCGGAATTGACCTTGCCGGAAGGCGTGACGATTCCGGAGCTGAAGTTCGGCAAGGAACACGACATCGCTGTCGTCGTTGCCAAGATGGCGCGTGAGGAAGTCGAGCCGGAAGCGGAAGTTGTCGAAGGTGCCGCTGCTACCGCCGCACCCGCTGCCGATGCGAAGAAGGATGAAGGCAAGAAGGACGACGGCAAGAAGGACGACAAGAAGTAAGCAGGCGATAAACCGGACTTGCCGCGCCGGATTGCGCGGCTTATCGCATGAGCGACCTGCGTCTGATCGTCGGTCTCGGCAATCCCGGGACCGAACATCTGCGAACCCGGCACAATGCCGGGTTCTGGTTCGTCGACGCCTTGGCGCGCAAGCACGACGTGCGCTTCGGCGCGGATTCGAAGCTGCACGGCGAAACTGCGAAGATCGTCGTCGAGCACGCGCCGATCTGGATGCTCAAGCCGACGACGTTCATGAACCGCAGTGGTCAGTCGATAGCTGCCGCATTGCGCTACTGGAAGATCGAATCCGAGGAAATGCTCGTTGTCCACGACGATCTCGATCTTCCGCCTGGCGCAGCTCGATTGAAGTTCGACGGCGGTCATGGAGGCCAGAACGGGTTGCGCGACATTTTTGCCCATCTTGGTCATGGTCGGTTTCATCGCCTGCGCATCGGCATCGGCCATCCCGGCGACAAGGACCGAGTGACATCTTGGGTGCTGGGTCGGCCATCGGCGGTTGACGAAGCTGCAATGCTCGGCGCGGTCGCTGACGCACTGGATGTTCTGCCAATGGCCGTACGCGGCGAATTCAACGAGGCGATGAAGCAGTTGCATACGGAGTCAGGAGCGTAGGTCTCTCGTTTTTGTTGGTGAGTCAGTCGCTCATTGCACGCACGGTACTAAGGTAAAGTCGCCGGCTACGCGAGCTGTGAAGTCGCACCTGAGGCGCTGTAAATGGCCAAGGAAACCGATGCGGTGTTCGCCAATCCTTACCCTTCGGCGGCAAAGCCGCCGGCTTCACTCATTACCGTTCACAGGCGGCGCAGCCGCCGACTTCACTCCTTACACTCTACAGGCGGCATAGCCGCCGACTTCACGGAATCCAAATGGGCATCAAATGCGGCATCGTCGGCCTTCCCAATGTCGGTAAATCCACGCTTTTCAATGCGCTGACCAAGGCCGGGATCGCGGCAGCGAATTTTCCGTTCTGCACGATCGACCCAAATGTCGGCGTGGTGCCGGTGCCGGACCCGCGCCTTGGCGTTCTGGCCGGGATCGTCAAGCCGCAGAAGACGATTCCGACTTCGATGGAATTTGTCGATATCGCCGGACTTGTGGCGGGCGCCTCGAAAGGCGAGGGGTTGGGCAACAAATTTCTCGCTCATATCCGCGAGGTCGATGCGATCGCGCACGTGGTGCGTTGTTTCGATCATCCCGATATCGTTCATGTGTCCAACAAGATCGATCCGATTTCGGATATCGAAACGATTGACACGGAACTGGCGCTGGCTGATCTGGAGTCGGTCGACAAGGCACTCAACCGCGCCGAGCGTGCCGCCAAGGCGAACGACAAGGAAGCGCTGGCCAAACGCCCGGTGTTGCAGTTGCTTGCCACGACGTTGAACGAGGGCAAGCCGGCGCGGGCGGCGGGTCTGGATGACGAGGCCAAGGCGTTGGTGCGCGATCTGTTCTTGCTGACGCTCAAGCCGCTGATGTACATCGCCAACGTTCGCGAAGACGGCTTCGTCGATAATCCGTACCTTGATCGAGTGCGCGAGCGTGCTACGAGCGAAGGAGCGCAAGTTGTACCGATCTGCGCCGCGATCGAGGAAGAACTCGGCCAACTCGACGATGCTGATCGCGACGCGTTTCTTCAGGACATGGGCCTCGACGAGCCCGGGTTGAATCGCGTAATCCGCGCGGGCTACACCCTGCTTGGTTTGCAGACCTACTTCACTGCCGGCGAAAAGGAAGTACGTGCATGGCAGGTCAGGGCCGGATCGACGGCTCCGCAGGCGGCGGCCGTGATTCATACTGATTTTGAGCGTGGTTTCATTCGCGCCGAAACGATTGCGTACGACGATTTCGTGCGCTATCGCGGTGAAACCGGTGCCAAGGAAGCCGGGCGCCTGCGTTTGGAAGGCAAGGATTACATCGTCAAGGAAGGCGACGTGCTGCACTTCCGCTTCAACGTCTGATCGCACTTGACGTTCTGACTTTCGGAAATCGACCATGCCGGGCCACAAGCGCGAAACCATCATGCGATTCTTGACCGAGCCGACCGATGTGAACTTCGGCGGCAAAGTACATGGCGGCATGGTCATGAAATGGATCGATCAGGCGGGCTATGCCGGTGCCGTCGGTTGGAGCGGGAAATACAGCGTGACAGTCGCGGTCGGTGGCATCCAGTTCGTCGAACCAATCCTTATCGGCGACCTGGTAACGGTGCGCTGCAAGTTGATCCTGACCGGACGATCGAGCATGCACTTCGCTATCGACGTGCTTGCGCGTGACTTGAAAACCGGCGATGAGCGTCTGGCTACCCACTGTGTGATCGTATTTGTTGCACTGGATGGCGAAAACGGGCGACCGATCGGTGTTCCGGCATGGCAGCCGGAGACCGAGGAAGACCGTCAGCTTGCCGCGTATGCGGAGAAAGTCATGGAACTCTCGAAGCATCTCGAAGAGGAAGTGACCCGCTACCGGCCGTCGATCCAGCCAACGGATTGAAATCACGTTGACACAGCGTCTGGCCGGCGTAGATCAGTTTGCAAAACAGGGGTATTGCGGCATCTGCCCTCGCATTTACATGGTGCATCGATATTGACAGGACTCCGGCCCGCCGCGACAATACACGGCTCGGTTTGCGCATATGGTCCGCGAGGCTTGTTTTGCTTGCGGGTGATTCGGCTCGGGCTGAACCGCAGAACGAGCGACGAACTTCAGTTTCCGGGCTTGATCGCTTGAGCTCCGGAACCATCTCTCTTCCGTCTGGCGTTGCGTAGAAGTTGAACTGAATCGAAAGTTACGGAGGGATACCCAAGCGGCCAACGGGGGCAGACTGTAAATCTGCTGGCTTATGCC
>JBDTOS010000292.1:0-3875 GCA_039933095.1 Dokdonella sp. | reverse complement strand
AATGTCGATGCGACGCGGGGTGGTCTCGGCCTTTTTCGGAATCGAGATTTCCAGTACGCCGTCCTTGCCGGTCGCGCTGATGGCATCGGCGTCCGCGCTGTCGGGCAGCGCGAAACGGCGATGGAACAGGCCATGGCTGCGTTCGACGCGGGTGAACTTGCCGTCCTTCGCGGTCGATTCGCTGCTGCGCTCGCCCTTGATCGACAGGATGCCCTTGTCCATATGCACTTCGATATCCTTTGCGGGAACGCCCGGGATATCGGCCAGAATCACGAAGCGCTTGTCTTCCTCACGGATATCGACGCGTGGTGCCCATTCGCTGGTCACGACGCTGGACTGGTCGCTGTCCTCGCTGAGAAAACGATCGAAAACATTCTGCATTTCGTGGCGCAGATGGTTGCCTCTGACCCATGGGGTGTGACGGGTGACGTGCATGATTGAATCTCCTCGGTTTGGGTGCGGTGATCGTCACCGCCTTGGCCAGAAAGTGTGGGCCGTTGGCCGCGATTCAAGAGATTTAATGGGGCAGTTTGGATTGCCGCGAACGCCCCCATATCATGTCGGTTCAGCCACGCCCGACGCGGCCGACTTTCCCTCCCTCCTGCAAGGATTTCAGCATGACGATCAAGACCGGCGACCGTATTCCCTCCGCTACCCTCAACACGCTCAAGGATGGCGTGCAGGCGATTTCCACCGACGAGTTATTCAATGGCAAGAAGCTCGTGCTGTTCTCGGTGCCCGGTGCGTTCACGCCGACCTGCTCGGCCAAGCATCTGCCGGGTTACGTGCAGCATCTGCCGGACTTCAAGGCCAAGGGCGTCGATGTCGCCTGCATCGCAGTCAACGATGCGTTTGTCATGGGCGCATGGGCGAAGAACCAGAACGTGCCGGACGAATTGATCATGCTGGCCGACGGCAATGGCGAATTCTCCGAAGCACTCGGACTTGAGCTAGATGCCAGCGCGTTCGGCATGGGCAAACGCGGCAAGCGCTTTGCGCTGTATGCCGAGGACGGTGTCGTCAAGCAGTTGCACGTCGAAGCACCCGGCGAGTTCAAGGTGTCGAGTGCCGAAGCGATGTTGGCGGCGCTTGGCTGATCGTCCCTGCGCGACGGATTGCCACGCAGCAAAAACTAGCGCGCTGGATCGCGCACCACGTACCAGCGCCGACCGAGCCAACCAACGCCCGACGATCCGTCGGGCACGTCGGCGAGCAGGCGCATATCGGCATGTCGATCGAGCAGCGCGCGCACGCGTTGCTCGGACAAAACGTGCATCTCGAATACCGACCAGCGCCGCCACATCAGGCGGCGCAGTGGATTCAGCCAGCGATTCGGAAACCATGCGTGGAGACGGCCGCGCCAGTCGTCGCTAAAACCGCTGACGAACTGGAATACCGCCGCGCCACCCGGTGCCAATACGCGGCAGAACTCTTCGATGTAGCCGAGCGCGAGATTGCCCGGAATGTGCTGCAAGGTGATGCATGAGAACACCAGATCGATGCTGGCGTCGGCAACACCATCGAGCTTTGGCGACAGATTCTCGCGAAATTCGATGTTCGCAACATCGGCATTCAATCGGCGCGCCGTGGCGATCATGCTCGGCGATACATCGAGCCCGACAACCTGCTCGAAATGCGCGGCCAACGCGCGAGTCAGACGCCCCGCTCCACAGCCGAAATCCAGCGCGGTGCGCTTGCTGACCGGCAATCCGTGCGGTGCGAGCGCACCGAGCTGATTTTCGATCTCGACGCGACCGGTCGCAAGAAACTCATCGATCTGCCAACGTCCGCCGCGTTTGTCGCCGCTCGACAACACAGCCCAGAGCGGATCGTCGCGACCAAGCGCGTTCCACACCTGTTGCAGGCGAGCAAGATCGTCATTCATCGCTGTCTCGCGCGGCACCGCGATCAGCGCCGCATCGCCATGCAGGTTTCGGGTTGCGGCACAGGTGTCAGCGATCGATCAATTCGACGCCGTCCAGCCCCTGACTCAAGGTATGCGCATCACCGCCCTGGGCGAGCTTGATCTTCAGCCGCACTTCGTTGGTCGAATCGGCGTGGCGGAGCGCGTCCTCGTAGGAAATCTCGCCGGCATGGTAGAGCTCGACCAGACTCTGATCGAAAGTCTTCATGCCGAGATTGGTCGATTCCTTCATCACGTCCTTGAGCTTGTGGATCTCGCCCTCGCGAATGTAGTCCTGCACCAGCGGCGTCCCGAGCAAAATCTCGACCGCGACCCGACGCGCCTTGCCGTCCGGGCTCGGAATCAGCTGCTGGGCGACGACGCCCTTCAGATTCAGCGACAGGTCCATGAACAGTTGCGAACGCCGGTCCTCGGGGAAGAAGTGCACGATGCGATCCATCGCCTGATTGGCATTGTTCGCATGCAAGGTGCACAGGCACAGATGTCCGGTTTCGGCGAAGTTGATCGCGTGTTCCATCGTCTCGCGCGTGCGTACCTCGCCGATCATGATGACATCGGGCGCTTGTCGTAGCGTGTTCTTCAGCGCGTTTTCCCAGGAGTCGGTATCGATGCCGAGTTCGCGCTGGGTGACGATGCAGCCCTCGTGTTTGTGCACGTACTCGATTGGATCCTCGATCGAGATGATGTGTCCGGTCGAGTTCACATTGCGATAGCCGATCATCGCGGCGAGCGAGGTGGATTTACCCGAACCGGTCGCGCCGACAAAAATAATCAGGCCACGTTTCGTCATCGCCAGGTTCTTGATGATCGGCGGCAGGCTCAGTTCCTCGACGGTCGGAATCTTCACCTCGATCCGGCGCAACACCATGCCGACACAATTGCGCTGGTAGAAACAACTCACGCGGAAACGCCCCACACCGCTGACGCTGATCGCAAACTGGCATTCGCGAGTCTTCTCGAATTCCTCGCGCTGCGACGGCGTCATCACGTTGAGCACCATGTCGCGCGACTGTTGCTGGGTCAGCGCAGTCTGGGTGATTGGCGCGATGCGGCCGTTGACCTTCATCGACGGCGCAACCCCGGTCGTGATGAACAGATCGGAGGCCTTCTTGTGCACCATCAGTTTCAGAAACGATGTGAAATCGGCGCTGCTCATGGGATACCCGGTTGCCATGGGGACGACCGGGGCATATTACACCGGCACCGCGCGGCAGTTTGTGTTGCGATTCCGGATCAGCGGCTCAATCGCGCAGCATGACCGTGGCACGCCCGCTGGCCAGCATGTGACCGGCGTGGTGCACGCGGAATGCGTATTGCCACGCGGTCTGATCGCTGAGCAGGCACTCGGCGTGGATTTCGAGCGCACCCGGCAAATCATCAATGCGCTCGATCTGCAAATCGACTGCGCGCAGGGCGACCAGATAGCCAGGTCGCGCCGCATCCTTGTTCGACTGCGCGAGCAAGGCTCCGTGCACGGCCATGGCCTGCGCACCGTATTCGCACAGATGCAGTGCACGCAGACGATCGTCGCTGCGCAGCGGATTGTCGAGCATCCGATGCGATTGGCTGGTCGCGTGGATGCTGACTGAATCCCACGACTCGACGGCATCGAGCAGACACATGGTTCCCTTGTGGGGAATCAAATCGGCCCATTGCGCCTTCGCAAGTTGCATCGGCTAGATCGCGCCCTTGCCGCGCTCGCGTGCCATCAGGATCGAAAGGCAGAAGTGGAAACCGACACCGAGGCTCACCGTCAACCCGATCGCACGCAACACGGGCAGCGACGACCAGGCGAGCAGGCCGAATACGAGCAGCGCCGAGATCACGCACACAAGGGTCGCGTGCAAGGTGCGACGCGCCTCGGCCGCATCGGCGACGTGACGCTCGAAGAACAACGCATAGTGCAGGCCAAGCCCGGCGGCGAGGGTCAGCGCGACCAGATGAAACAGCG
>JBDTOS010000291.1:0-3897 GCA_039933095.1 Dokdonella sp. | reverse complement strand
CGTCATCATGGATGTGCGCTCGGCTGAGCTGACCAAGTATGCGGCCAATGCGATGCTGGCGACCAAGATCAGTTTCATGAACGAGATGGCGAATATTGCCGAGTGCGTAGGTGCCGACATCGAGCACGTGCGCATCGGAATCGGTTCCGATCCGCGCATCGGCTACGATTTCATATATCCCGGTGCAGGTTACGGCGGATCGTGTTTTCCGAAAGACGTCAAGGCGCTAGAACACACAGCACGCGCCCATGCCTACGAACCTGCCTTGCTTGCTGCGGTCGAAGCGGTCAACCTCGCTCAGAAGCAGAAGCTGTTCAACCTGATCGAGCAGCATTTTGGCCAGTCGCTGACAGGCAGGACGATCGCGCTGTGGGGCCTCGCATTCAAACCGAATACCGACGACATGCGCGAGGCGCCGAGTCGCACCCTACTTGATCAGCTTTGGTCGACAGGAACACGCGTCCGCGCCTACGATCCGGAAGCACGCGACGAGGCGCGCCAGATCTTTGCCGATCGCATCGCACACGAACGCAGCGATTTTCAGGTGTGCGACCAGCCGTACGCCGCACTTGAAGGTGCCGATGCCCTTGTCATCGTGACCGAATGGAAGGCATTCCGCAGTCCCGACTTCGAACGGATCAAGCAGTTGCTGCGCGAACCGGTAATATTCGACGGACGCAACATATTCGATCCACATGAGCTGGAGAAAATGGGCATCGCCTACTACGGCATCGGGCGCGGACGCAGTGTTCGCCAGCCGATGATGGACAATAATTGATCTGGGTCGGCACTACGTGATCACCTTGAATTGAATCTTGATGGGGAAAGTATCTTGAAGAAGCGCGCGTTGATCACCGGTATTACAGGCCAGGACGGGGCCTATCTCGCCGAGTTCCTGCTGGCCAAGGGATACGAAGTGCATGGTCTGAAACGGCGGGCGTCGTCGTTCAACAGTGAGCGCATCGACCATCTCTACAGCGAACTCGACGAGAATGGCCCGGCGTTGACGTTGCACTACGGCGACCTGACTGACTCGACCAATCTGACTCGTATCGTCCAGCAGATCGAGCCAGACGAAATCTACAATCTCGCGGCGCAAAGTCATGTAGCAGTCTCGTTTGAGGAACCCGAATACACGGCAAACGCAGACGGGCTCGGCACGCTGCGCCTGCTTGAGGCGATGCGCATACTCGGCATCCAGGATCGTTGCCGCATCTACCAGGCATCGACCTCAGAGTTGTACGGACTGGTGCGTGAAACCCCGCAGACCGAGAGAACACCGTTTCATCCGCGCTCGCCTTACGGCGTAGCCAAGATGTATGCGTTTTGGATCACGGTCAACTATCGTGAAGCGTACGGAATCTACGGCTGCAATGGGATTCTGTTCAACCACGAATCGCCCATCCGCGGCGAAACATTCGTCACACGCAAGATCACGCGCGCGCTGGCGCGTATTGCTCACGGCTTGCAGCATTGCCTGTATCTCGGCAACCTCGATGCGCGTCGCGACTGGGGTCACGCGCGTGACTATGTCGAGGCGCAATGGCTGATCCTGCAACAGGACGAGCCGCGCGATTACGTGATAGCCACCGGAGTGCAACATTCGGTGCGCGACTTCGTGGTGCTCACTGCACGCGCGATGGGCATCGAGCTAGAATTCCAGGGCGAAGGCGCTGACGAAATTGCGATCGTCGCGAGCGTGGAGAACCCGGATATTTCGCTTAAAATCGGCACAGCTGTTGTGCGCATCCATCCGCAGTACTACCGACCTGCAGAAGTCGATTCGCTGCTCGGCGATGCGACCCTCGCGCGCGAGAGACTCGGCTGGATTCCGCAGACCTCGTTCGAGGATCTGGTCAAGGAAATGGCGGCTGCCGATTTCGCGCTGGCAACACGCGAGGCGCGCGGCGAAACAGGCGCTCGTCATGGTCGCCATTTGATCGAAAAGCTAGGCAGGTGATCCGGCAGTGACTGCGCACTCGATCGAAGATCCGTCGCTGGAAGAACGCCTGACCGAGCTTGAAGTTCGTCTGGCCTTCATGGATGACGCCGTAACGTCGCTGAATGCGGCGGTTGCCACGCAGGATCGAACCATGCACCGTGTTGCCAGCGAGATGGCAGGCCTTCGCAGCGATTTGCAGGCATTGCGGCTCACGCTGTCCAGCGATACTCGCAACGAGCCGCCGCCCCCGCACTATTGATCCGGTATTGTCATGGCCGATTCTTTACGCGACCAACTGCTCAAGGCCGGATTCGTGCGCAAGGTCGAGGCTACGTTGCCCAAACTGGAGCGATCCGTGCGCTCGCCAGGCGCGCCAAAACCGGATCGAGGAAACTCTGCACGCGGGAAGCAGGATTCGCGCGGAAATCTTTCATCGAGCAAACCCAACGGCCCGCAAAGCCAGCCGCAGGGTCGTCCCGATCGAGCGGTGGCCGGAGCGGGTGCGCGTGACAAGGTAAAGCGCAACCAGGAGGAGATCGATCTCGCAAAGGCCTACGCTTTGCGCAATCGCGTCGAAAAAGAAGATCGTGCCCGCGAACAGCGCGAAGCCGAACAGCGTTCGCGCGAAAAGAAGGAACGCAAGCAGAAGATCATGGCCTTGCTGGCGGGTCAGTCACTGAATCATCCTGAAGCGGATGTCGCTCGACATTTTCCGCATGCGGACAAGATTCGCCGCGTCTACGTTACCGCCGATCAACTGCCTCAGTTAAATGCCGGAGAGCTTGGCGTGGTGCTGTGGGGCGGACGATTCTTGCTGGTGAAACGTGAGATCGCCGTTGCCGTGCAAACGATCGATCCCGCAGCGGTCGTCCTGTTGTGCGATCCGGACGCCATACCGGATGACGATGTACCTGACGATCTGGTCTGGTAGGCGAGAACAGCTAACAAATTTCGCGCGGAATGCCTGCTCCGCAACGATCAGAAGCTCATGAAATAGCCGCCGTTGACCGGGATATTCGCGCCGGTGATGAAGCCGGAGTCTTCGCTTGCGAGAAAATCGACGACACGGGCAATTTCGCGCGGTTCCCCGAGTCGACCGACCGGGATATTGGCAATGATCTGGTTGCGCACGGTCTCCGCAACGGCCATGACCATCGCGGTATTGCAATAGCCCGGCGAAACGCTGTTGACGGTGACGCCCTTGCGGGCGACTTCGCGCGCGAGCGCCATCGTGAAACCGTGCATGCCTGCTTTCGCAGCCGAGTAATTGGTCTGTCCGAACTGACCAGTCTGACCGTTTACCGACGAAATGTTGACGATGCGCCCGAAACCGCGCTCGCTCATGCCATCGATCACGCTGCGGCACATATTGAACACCCCGTCCAGATTCACCCGCAAGACGTCACCCCATTGCGCCGGGTCCATCTTGCGCAACGAGGCGTCGCGGGTGATACCAGCGGCGTTGACCAATACGTCGACGGGGCCGTGGCCAGTCTCGATCCTGGAAACGGTGGCTGCGCAATCGGCGAAATCGGCGACATTGATGGGTTCAAATGCGATCTCTTCACCGAAACCCGAAACTTGGCTGCGGAACTCCGTAATTCGATCGGTGCGCGCGCCAAGATCGACGGCGACAACACGATGGCCCGAGCCGGCCAGATACTTGCAAATTTCAGTCCCGAGTCCACCGATGCCGCCGGTGACGACAGCTACGCGCTTGTTCATGGAGTGTCCTTGGTCAGCTTTGGAAACTGCAAACCGACACAATGATGCGGCGCAGCAAGCGCGCGATGGTAGAGGCGGGTAAAAAAACTGTCAAACCTGCGTCGGCAGGTTGCAGATTGAAGGGAAGTAAGTACGATCGGGCCAGGATCAGTGGGCGAGGATCAGGACTTGCTGTTGCGCTTGGCTTGCGCGGCAGTGGCTGGGGAAGGTCGCTCGGCGTGGCTACCCGG
>JBDTOS010000290.1:0-3899 GCA_039933095.1 Dokdonella sp. | reverse complement strand
CGTATTGGGTCGCTTGAAATCGTCGATTTGTGCGAACCGTTGCTCGAGCGCGCCCGTGAACGCGCGCGACACCTGCCGAACCTACGTGCAAGCAAGGGCGACGCGGCAACCTGGCAACCTGCGCAGCCGGTCGATTGCGTTTATTTTTCCTATTCGCTGACGATGATCCCAGCATGGCGCGCGGCCCTCCGGAATGCGATCGGAATGCTCAAACCGGGCGGCGTACTCGGCGTCGTTGATTTCCACGTTTCCGCCAAGAATCCATCGTCAGGATTTGTCCGTCACAACGCACTGACCCGTTGGTTCTGGCCGCGATGGTTTCAGCACGACGGCGTGCAGCTCGGGGCCGAGCGGGTTGCAACCCTGTGCGATCTGCTGCCCGATCATGAGCTGACGGAAGGGCGTGGCTCGGTGCCGTATCTGCCCTTTCTGCGCGTGCCCTATTTCCGATTCGTCGGCCGCAAAGCGCGGGTAAATCCAGATACCGAAGTGATTCGGAGGTAACCATGCCGATGGTCCGATCCATTTTCATTTCCGACGTGCATCTCGGCACACGCGCGTGTCAGGCCGGACGGTTGCTTGGTTTTCTGCGTGAGTATTCAGCGGAGCACGTGTATCTGATCGGCGACATCATCGATTTCTGGGCAATGAAGCGCGAAGTGTGCTGGACGCCAGAACAGAACACCGTTGTGCAGAAACTGCTGAGGCGCGTGCGCCACGGCGAGAAGATGATCTTCATTCCGGGCAATCATGACGAGGCACTCCGGGACTATCTCGGCATCGCTTTCGGCGGCATTCGCATTGAGCGCGAATGGGTACACACGATGGCGAACGGCAAGCGCTTCGTGTTGCTGCACGGCGACGAATTCGACCAGGTCACCCTGCATCATCGCTGGATCGCCGTGCTGGGCGATTCCGCGTATTCATTGCTCGTGCACGTCAACGGCTGGCTGTCGCGGTTGCGGCGAATGCTCGGCATCGCCGGTTACTGGTCGCTTGCCGGTTACGCCAAGCGCAAGGTCAAGGCGGCAGTCAGTTTTATCGGCAACTTCGAGCAGTCAGTAGCCCAGTCGGTGCGCGAGCGCGGACTCGATGGCGTGATATGTGGCCATATCCACGTCGCCGCAATCAAGGAAGTCGATGGCGTCGCCTATCTCAATTGCGGTGACTGGGTCGACAGTTGCACGGCGATCATCGAGCACCATGATGGTCGCCTCGAGTTGATCGAATGGGGCGTGGATGCAACCGATCAGATCGATCTGGCGCTACCGGAACTGATCCGCGAATCCACGTTCCCTGATGGCGTGGCTGCGCACGTCAGTCGACGTGAGGAAACCGGGGAAGCAACTCTGGTTTGAGCTGGCGCTAACCGCCGCAATCAGGCCACGTGCTGAATGGTTGGTCCACCACTTGCTTCCATGCCGGACTGCCCTTCGATATAGCGTTTGCGTTTACTTGGCCTCAGGCGCTCCAGATCAAGCCGGATCAGACCGTCGACGCAGGCGCCGAATGCCGGATCGACGCCGAAATCGAGAAAGCGCACACCATCCGCTTCGCACAGATCGACGTATTGGCGGTAGAGCACCGGAAGGCTGGTCTGTCCGGCGCGCAGTTGGACATCCAGACGCCGCAGCGCTTCGTCCGCATCGCAGCCTGACCATTCGGCGTGGGCGTGTGCCGAGACTTCCGGCGAGATATCGAACGGACGCCGCGCATGAGCGAAACGATCCGGATCGCCGAAATAATGGCGATGGCAATGCACGATCCATTCGCGACTGTGCTGCGGCAGAGTCGCACTCAAACTGACCGGACCGACCAGATAGCGAACGTTCGGTCGTGTGCGCAAGTACGCGCCGATGCCTTGCCAAAGGTAGTCGAGACTGCGCGAGCCCCAATACGCTGGCTGCACGAAACTGCGGCCAAGTTCAATCGAATCGCGCAGGAATTCGTGGGCGCGCGCATCCCACTCGAACAATGTCGACGAATAGAAGCCGCCGATTCCGCGTGTCGCAAGAATTTCGCCGCCTTCGCCGATTCGGTAGGCGCCGACAATCTGCAACGCATGTTCATCCCAAAGCAGGAGATGCTTGTAGTGACCATCGAAGCGATCGAGATCGCGCCGCGTGCCGCTACCCTCACCGACTCGGCGAAACGCCAGTTCGCGCAAGCGCCCAATCTCGCGCAAAACCGGACAATCGGGTTGCGCGCCGATCAGCAGGATGCGTTTGCCGTCACGCGTTGCGCCAAGCACTTCCGCGCGTTGCAGCGCGGCGCGCACCGCGAGCGGCGATTCCGGATGAGCGATTGCAGCTTCGGTCGGAAACACCGCTGGTCGCCGCCGTGGCAGGCAATACACATGTGCGCGCATGCGCTGCGCGAGCAGAGGCGATGGCCGTTTCGGTGCCGACAACGCCGCCACCGGCACACTTGCGCCGATGCTGAAGCCGATACGGGTGCGAGCCGCGCCAAACATCTCGCGTGCCAGCAACAATGCCGAGAGTGGTTTGGCGACCATCGATACGCCATAGAAAACCGGCGAATTGTGAGCGCTGATATGCACGGGCAGAACCGGCGATGAAGTCTTCAACGCGAGACGCACGAATCCTTCCGACCAGCGCGCGTCACGCACACCCTGCGCGCCGACGCGCGAGACCGTGCCGGCGGGAAAAACGATCAAGGCTTCCTCACGCTCCAACGCGCGATACGCCTCGCGCAAACCGCCGCTATTCCTGCGATCGGCGGTGCCAAATACCGGCAGCGGCAGCAGCAACGAGCGCAATTGTTCCAACTGCATCAGGACGTCGTTGGCAAGAATTCTTACGTCGCGACGCACCGAGCCGACCAGATCGATCAGCGCCAGCGCATCCAGCGCGCCGAGCGGATGATTGGCGACAATAACCACGCGACCATCGACCGGAATATTCTCGCGATCGGTGTTGACGACGTTGTAGCTGACATCGAAATCGCGCAGGGCTTGCTCGACGAACTCGAAGCCCGTTAGTGGATCAAGAGCGGCGAGCACGCCATTGATGCGCTCCTCGCAGGCGATGCGCCGCAGCAGGGCGACTACCGGCTGGGCAAACTTGCGTGAATGGCCGTGTTCGAGTTGCGGAAAACGATCGTAGAAACTGCGTTCGACACTGATCACGTTGCGGCTCCCGGATTCTCCGGAAACCACGCTAGCGCGTGCGTGTTACAACTTCGTGTGAGTTGGTTGCTGGCGAATAGTTGCCAGAGAATTCAGCTGCCGATATGCAGGTAGGAAATCGCCCCGTCGAGAATCATCTGCACCGAAAGCGCAACCAGCAACATGCCCATCAAGCGCTCCAGTGCTGTGATGACGCTGTGGCCAAGGCAGCGATACAGGAATGTCGACGACATCAGGATCAGCGCCGCGCCAAGCCAGGCGAAAAACAGCGCGATGCTCCAGTCGACGGTGCGGCCCGGATGGCTGTTGGCGAGCAGCATGACAGCGGCGACCGTGGATGGGCCGGCAAGTCCCGGAATCGCCATCGGCACGATAAAAGGTTCGCCGCCCTCGTTTCCGCCGAAGATGCCGCCAACCGGCGGGAAAATCATGCGTACGCCGATCAGAAACAACACGATGCCACCGGCGATGCTGACCGACTCCTGCTTGAGCTGGAGCAGCTGCAACACATATTGACCGCCGAACAGGAATCCGAACAACACGACCAGCGCGATCAGCAACTCTCGCACCAGCACGATCTTGCGTCGCTGCGGTGCAACGTCCTTGAGCAGGCTCAGGAACAGCGGAATATTGCCGACCGGGTCCATGACCAGGAACAGCAGCAGGCCTGCCGACAGGGTACTCATCGATTGTTCCATCCGGCGTCTCCCCGCAGACCTGGTCAGTGCAGTGCGGCGATTGTCTCACCAGT
>JBDTOS010000289.1:0-3916 GCA_039933095.1 Dokdonella sp. | reverse complement strand
GTTACTAAGTGCGAACTAGCGCACCTCAGACACCTAGCGCGCGCAGACACCAGTCGTATAACGGTCCCCATGCGAGGCCGAGAACCAACAGCGCGATGCCGTTGAGCGACAAGCCCCAGCGCAGCGGCAGATCGTCGGCGAGAGGCAACTTCGAGGAATCGAGCGGCTCGTCGAAGTACATGACCTTGACGACGCGCAGGTAGTAGAACAAGCCGATGATGGCGAACACGATGGCAACGATCGCGAGCCAGAGATAACCGGCATCGATCGCGGCCTTGAGCACCATGAGCTTGGCGAAGAAGCCGAACAGCGGCGGCACGCCGGCGAGAGAGAACATCGTCAGCGCCATGACGGCCGCATACCACGGGCTGCGCTGATTCAATCCCTTGAAATCATCGATCTGCTCGGCCTCGAAGCCGGCGCGGGCGAGCAGCGCGATCATGCCGAACGCGACTGCCGCCATGATCGAATAGCTGATCGCATAGAACATCGCCGCCGCGAATCCGGCCGGCGTGCCAGCGACGAGAGCGAGGAACAGAAATCCGACATGCGAGATCGTCGAATACGCCAGCATCCGTTTGAGGTTGCTCTGCGCGATCGCGAACAGGTTGCCGACGCCGAGCGACAACGCAGCGAGGATCGCAAGCATCAGCGTCCAGTGCTGGCTCAGTCCACCCATTGCGCCGTCGAGCAGGCGGTACGCCATCGCGAACGCAGCGAGCTTGGGGGCCGAGCCGATGAATACGGTGACCGCCGTGGGCGCGCCCTGATACACGTCAGGTAGCCACATATGGAACGGTGCGGCGCCGAACTTGAACGCAATACCGACGACGAGAAAGACGAGACCAAACGCGAGCAGGGTCGGATGTTCGACGTGTCCGATGCTGGCATGGATCTGCGCGAGATCGAGCGTGCCGGTTGCGCCGTAGACCATCGACATGCCGTACAACAACAAACCGGACGCGAGCGCGCCGAGCACGAAGTACTTGATTGCCGCTTCGGACGACAATGATGAGTCGCGATTGAGCGCGACCAGCGCGTAGGAGCACAGGGTCAGCAATTCGAGGCCCAGATAAACCGTGATCAGGTTTCCGGCCGAAGCAAGAATCATCATGCCGAGCGTCGCAAACAGGATCAGCAGATAAAACTCGCCGATCAGCAGATTGCGGTCGCGCATGTAGGTGCGGCCGTAGATGAAGCTCAACGCGCTCGCGAGCAGAATGAACTGCTTGAGGATCAGGGCAACGCCATCGCGCAGGAACATGCCGCTGAAAGCGGTTACTGACTGCCCGGTCGGTGGCGCGCCGTTCCACAGCAACGCGCCAGTGATAACGAGCGCGATGACCGACAACCAATGCGTCACACCGCGTTGTTCGGGATTGAGGTATAGATCGATCAACAGGATTGCGCAGGTTGCGCCGAGCAGGAACAACTCGGGCAGCATCGCGAACACATCTTGTGGGTTGAATTGCATCATGGTCGACTCATGCCTTCGCCAGCAACAGGCCGTGGACCAACTGCTGCACCGAGCTTTCCATCAGATCGGTCAATGGTTTCGGATATACGCCGACTGCGAGTACCGCAATCGCGAACGCGCCGAGCACGATCCATTCGCGCGCGTCGAGATCCTTCATCTTCGCGACCTTGTCGTTGCCGACTTCGCCGAACACCACGCGCTTGACCAGCCACAAGGTGTACGCAGCGCCGATGATCAGGGTGAATGCCGCGAGCACGGCGAGCCAGACGTTGTCCTGGAATGCGGCGAGAATGACCATGAACTCGCCGACGAAGCCACTGGTGCCCGGCAGCCCGCAGTTGGCCATTGCGAAAAACACCATGAACGCGGCGAACCACGGCATCACGTTGGCGATGCCGCCGTAATCCTTGATCATGCGCGTGTGCAGGCGGTCGTACATGACGCCGATGCACGAGAACATCGCACCGGAAATGAATCCGTGCGAGATCATCTGCACCATTGCACCCTGCATGCCGAGGCGCGCTGCTCCGACATTTCCGTTGACGCGCACGAGCGCCAGCGCGATGAAGATACCGAGGGTGACGAAACCCATGTGCGCGATCGACGAATAGGCGATCAGCTTCTTCATGTCTTCCTGCACCAGCGCGACATAGCCGATGTAGATGATCGCGATCAGCGACATCGCGATGACGACCCAGGCATATTCCTGCGACGCATCCGGGGTGATCGGCAGCGAGAAACGGATGAATCCGTAGCCACCGACCTTCAGCATGATCGCAGCCAGGATCACCGAACCACCCGTCGGCGCCTCGACGTGCGCGTCGGGCAACCAGGTATGCACCGGCCACATCGGCACCTTGATTGCGAATCCGGCGAGGAACGCAAAGAACAACCAGGCTTGCTCGGTCGTGCTCAGTCCCGCGCGCGCAAAGGCCGCGAGCGAGAATTCGCCGGTCTTCATGTGCAGGTAGATCAGCGCGATCAGCATGAAGATCGAGCCGAGGAAGGTATAAATGAAAAACTTCAACGTCGCATACACGCGGCGCGGACCGCCCCAGACACCGATGATGATGAACATCGGAATCAGCATGCCCTCGAAGAACACGTAGAACAGCAGCGCATCGGTCGCTGCGAACACGCCGATCAACAGTCCTTCCAGCGCAAGCATTGCCGCCATGTATTGCGATACGCGCTTGTCGATTGGTCCCCACGAGCCGATCACGACGAGCACCGTGGTGAATGTTGTCAAGACAATCAGGGCCACCGAAATACCGTCGACGCCAAGCGCGTAGTTGCTCTTGAGCGCGCTGATCCATGTGTGCGTCTCGACGAATTGCATGCTGCCGGGGACAACGTCGTATCCCAGGTACAACGGGATGCTGGCTATCAATGTTGCGATTGCGACCAGCACGGCGATCCAGCGCGCACTGTTCGCGTTGCGACCGAGTGCCAGCACCAATCCTGCGCCGAGGATCGGCAGCCAAATCAGGATGCTCAGCAGTGGTCCGTGAAAGGTCATGGTATTGGTCGTTCCCCGTCGATCAAGGCGCGGCGATGCGCGGAATAAACCACCACAATCCGCCGAGCAGCGCGATCAGGCCGAGGATCATCGCGAACGCGTATTGGTACAGATAACCGGATTGGGCGACACGCAACCGCGCTGCGATGCGCGCAATCAAGCTCGACGATCCATCGATCAACACGCCATCGATCACAGCGACATCGCCGCCACGCCACAACGCGCGCCCAAGCTTGACGCCGCCGCGCGCGAATACCGCTTGATACAACTCGTCGACCCAGTATTTGTTGACGAGCACGTTATAGATCGGGCGCAGCGCGTTCTTCGCCTTGTCGGCAATACCCGGATTGAGCAGCCAGACATACGTAGCGACGGCAAACCCGGCCAATGCAATCCAGAACGGTGGATGGGCGAAACCCGCCATGACCATTTCGAACGCGCCATGGAAATGCGCGCCCATTTCTCCGATCACGTTGTTGGCCTCGCGCACGATAATCGCATGACCGAAGAAGTTGCCGAACAGCATCCAGCCGATGACGATACCGCCAATCAGCACCGAGGGAATTGCGAGCAGAACCAGCGGCAGCGTCACGACCCACGGCGATTCATGCGGCGCGTGTTCAAGATGGCCGGGCGCGTGGTGTCCATGCGCATCATGTCCATGATGTTTGTGCGGCGCTTCAACGACGAAACGCTCCTTGCCATGGAAGGTCATGTAGAGCAAACGGAAGCTGTAGAGCGCGGTCACGAAGACGCCGGCGAGCACGCAAAAGTAAGCGTATCCCGAGCCGAAGCGATGCGATTCGCCGACCGCATCGATGATCGCGTCCTTGGAAAAGAAACCTGCAAATCCCGGTGCACCCGCGAGGGCGAGAGATCCGATCCACATCGTGATCCAGGTGATCGGCATATATTTTTTT
>JBDTOS010000288.1:0-3923 GCA_039933095.1 Dokdonella sp. | reverse complement strand
TTCATTTCAAGTTGCTCATGCTGCCGATGTCGCGCCGGGTCTGCGTGCCAAGGCTCAGCAAGCCGGCAGCGTTGATACTTTGATCATTCTAAGCGCGCAGGCACCGAAGCAGTTGCTGCGTCCTGACGGCGATTACCTGGAGCGTCGCCGCGCACTGGTCGGCATGCTGCGCGCGACCGCCGATCTGTCGCAGTCGGGGCTGCGCCATTGGCTTGAAGCAAACCATATCGCCTATCGATCGTTCTGGATCAACAACATGATCCAGGCACGGTTGAGCGCGGGACAGATCGACGAACTCGCGGCAAGAACGGACATCGCCCGCGTTGCAGCCAATCCAGTTGTACGCATGCAACCTCCGCAATCGGAATCGACTCCAGAAAATACTCCATCACCCGATGCGCCCGACCCCGGCGCGTGGGGACTTAACAAGATCAATGCGCCAGCGGTGTGGGCGCTTGGGGATACCGGACAAGGCATCGTTATTGCCGGACAGGACACCGGCATCCGCTGGACCCACAACGCGCTCAAGCCGCACTACCGCGGCTGGAACGGCACGACCGCCGATCACAACTACAACTGGCACGATTCGATTCACAGCGGCGGCGGCATCTGCGGTGCCAATACCGTCGCACCTTGCGATGACCAAGGTCATGGTTCGCATACGGTGGGAACCATGCTCGGTGAAGATGCCAGCGGACTCGACTACGGGGTGGCGCCCGGAGCGAAGTTCATCGGTTGCCGCAACATGAACGTGGGTGACGGAACACCAGCCACCTACAATGAATGCGCGCAATGGTTGCTCGCACCGACCGATCTTGCGGGTAACAATCCCGATCCGGCAAAAGCTCCCGATATCGTCAGCAATTCCTGGGGCTGTCCGACTACTGAGGGTTGTACAACCGGGGGAAGCGAAGTCAAGGCTGCTATTGATAACCTCGTTGCAGGTGGAATTTTCTTCGTGGCTGCTGCTGGCAACGGCGGCAGTGGGTGCGGAGGAATAATCAGTCAACCAGCCACGCTCGAGTCCGCGTTCGCCGTTGGCTCCACCGAGATTGGCGATACGATGTCGTCATTCTCGTTGCGAGGCCCGGTAACCGGTGCAAATCGGGTGAAACCCGATGTTGTTGCGCCGGGCGGTTCGATAAAATCCGTGTCCAACGGAAGTGATACCGCCACTGCGACTCTTAGCGGGACCAGCATGGCGACGCCACACGTCGCCGGTGCCGCTGCATTGATAATGGCCGCGAATCCCACGCTCAAGGGCAATCCGGCGGCGGTTGCCGACATACTCAGGGCGACGACGGTTCACATCAGCAGCACCCAGGTTTGCGGCGGAATACCGGCGACTACATTTCCGAATCCGGTTCAGGGGTACGGCCGCATTGACGTGCTGGCTGCCTACATGGCCGTCGCTCCAATCATGAAGAACGGCTTCGACTGATCGCACCCTATGCGGAGCACATTGCAAGCCTTCCCCCTCGAACGGAGAGGCTTGCAAGGTTCGCAACGACGAGGCCATCTCTTCAAGTAGTCCTCGAACGCTTCGACTAATGCGAGGCACTCGCATGCTACAAACTGCGCGATGCGACTAGACTGTGCGGCATGGAAGTTGTCGCCTCACCACCGGAAAACAGCGACAAGGGCGATCGTCTGATCGTCGCGATTTCGTCGCGCGCGCTGTTCGATCTCGGCGAGAGTCACGCGTTGTTCGAGCAAGAAGGGCTCGACGCCTATGCGCGCTACCAGATCGCTCGCGAGGACGAGATGCTCGCGCCGGGGATCGCGTTTCCGTTGGTGCAAAAACTGTTGCGACTCAATGCACTCGCACCGGTCACTCCGCGTGTGGAGGTGATCCTGCTGTCGCGCAATTCGGCCGACACTGGCCTGCGCATCTTCAACGCGATCGAGCATTACGGCCTCGAAATCGCGCGCGCTGCATTTACCAACGGTGCGCCGACCGCACCCTACGTGCACCCGTTCGGGGCCGATTTGTTCCTGTCGGCGAATGCCGAGGACGTCGGTCGCGCGCTCAGTGCCGGCATTGCGGCGGCGACCATCCTGCCGTCGAAGGCGCCGCTGAAGCAATTGCCGGAATTACGCATCGCATTCGACGGCGATGCGGTGCTGTTTGGCGACGAGGCCGAGCGCGTATCGCAAGAGGGCGGCATCGAGGCATTCCATCGCAACGAGCGTGAGCGCGTCGACGAACCGCTGTCGGTTGGCCCGTTTCGCGGTTTTCTCGACGCGGTGCATCGCATCCAGGCAGCGTTTCCGGCCGATCAGTCACCGATTCGCACAGCTCTTGTCACCGCGCGTTCCGCGCCTGCGCACAAGCGTGTGATCCTGACCTTGCGCGAGTGGGGCGTGCGTCTCGACGAAGCGTTGTTCCTCGGCGGTCGCGACAAGGGCCCGTTCCTCGAAGCGTTCGGTGCCGATATCTTTTTCGACGACTCGACACTCAACGTCGAATCGGCGCGCCAACACGTCGCGACCGGTCACGTGCCCCATGGCGTGCGCAATCGCCCGAGCGGATAGAGTATTTTCCGGCACGTCCCCCTTGATATCGTCTGCGACCACATCGATGGACACCGAACCCGCGCAATCAGCGATTGACGACTTCATTGTCGTGTCCGAGGTCGAAAACGGACCGGCGTTCGCGGAGCATTTGTTCCAGCGCAAGTACAAGGCGGCGGCCCCGGACTTTCCGCATCATGTGGTCGCGTTCTGGAAGCGCGAAGACGGTGCGTTTGTGCCGGCGAGCTATGTGCACTTCACCGATTGCGGCGACATGTATCTTGCTGGTGGCGCCTGCACCGACGGCAACGTGCTACGCGCAATGAGCGATACGCAGCGCGCCGCGCTCGCCGACTACGGCGTGCTGATGCTGGCGACGTTGCGGTACGGGTTTGCCCGTTGGGGTCCGCACTGCGAAGCGATCTTCACCGCCTGCGGCGACGCGCGCGCCCTGGAGACTACGCCGAAGCTCGGCTTTATCGAAACGCCAGTGCGCTATCTGCTGGTGAACTGGATGCGCGAGCTGAGCGAGCAGCGCAAGTCCGATCTGATCGACAAGGCGGCATCGTTCATGCCGTTCTAGATTCTGCCGATCAGCCTTTGGCAGACTCCAGCAGGATCGCGCGCAGTTCGTCGGGCGATTTCCAATGCCAGCCGCACACGTAGCGTGGAATGTTCCAGCGATCGGTCTGTTCCGTCAGCGCTGCGCCGGCATCGCCGAACGCCGCGTCCATGCCGTGCTCGTCGATCCGGTTCGGAAAATAATCGCGTTGCAGGAATTCCGGCACGTGGCCGAACGGATAGCAGAACAGGGTGGTGCGAGCCGGAGCGATATGCGCATCGATCGCGCGCGCGGCGGCGATGATTTCGGCATCGGCACGTTCGATATCGTTGACGTCATGAAACGATCCACGCGTCATACCGCCGATACCCGGAAGCGGGATCGCCGTGTGATTGTGATCCCAGCTATGGTTCTCGATCGCGATCAGGCCGGACTCCAGCGCTGGCCGCCACCACTCAGCGTTCATCCAGTCGCGCCCGAACAAACACTCGCGATCCATGTGCGCGCGCGCCTCGTTCGAGGCAATGACGAATGCGGTCAGGTGCAGGCCGGGCTGCGCCGTTTCACCGAATTCGGCCTGAAAATCGCGCAGGCAATTGAACAGGCTGCGCTGCATGCCATGCCCGGGCCAGTCGAGATCGTGGTAGTCGAGATCGGTGCCGTCGTCGCAGGTCAGCACCACGCAACCGGAGAGATCGTCATCGGTGCGGCCAAGCAAAGTTGCAACGACGCGATGCAGCGGAACGATGCGCAGCCCCAGATCGTGGATCAGGCGTAAATCAGTGGCGAACGCGACATGATCGTTGGTCGCGTAATCATTGCCGCTGATATTGACAGCGTGGTAGGT
>JBDTOS010000287.1:0-3925 GCA_039933095.1 Dokdonella sp. | reverse complement strand
ATTCCCGCCAGAAACTGATCGACGGCCGACTTGCTGTTGAGTGGACCCATCAGGGTCGTCGCCTTGGTCGGGTCGCCGATCTTGGTTTCGACCTGTTTGTAGGCTTTTACCAGAGTGGCAACGACATCATCGTGAATCGATTCATGCACGAACACGCGTCGCGTCGACGTGCAACGCTGGCCAGCAGTGCCGACCGCTCCGAATACGATTGCCGGACTCGCGAGTTTCAAATCGGCGCTGGCGTCGACGATGATTGCGTTGTTGCCGCCGAGTTCGAGCAGGCTGCGACCCATGCGCCGCGAAACGCGCTCGCCAACGCTGCGACCCACCTTGGTCGATCCGGTGAAGCTGATCAACGGAATGCGCTTGTCATCGACAAACGTCTGCGCGAGTTCGATATCGGCGTCGTTGAACAGGAAAAACAAATCCGGGAACCCGCCATCCTTGAGTGCATCGTTGCAGATTTTCATCACTGCGATCGCCGTCAGCGGCGTGCGTGGCGAAGGTTTCCAGATGCAGATATCGCCACAGATCGTGGCGAGAAATGCATTCCACGCCCATACCGCGACCGGGAAATTGAACGCGCTGATGATGCCGACCAGCCCGAGCGGCAACCACTGCTCGTACATGCGGTGGCCGGGACGCTCGGAATGCATCGTGTTGCCGTACAACATGCGGCTCTGGCCGACGGCGAGATCGGCGATGTCGATCATTTCCTGCACTTCGCCGTCGCCTTCGGGCTTGATCTTGCCCATTTCCATCGCGACCAGCGTACCGAGCGCATCCTTGTGCCTGCGCAGCGCGTCGCCGCACAAACGCACCGCTTCACCACGGCGCGGCGCTGGCGTCGTGCGCCAGATTTCGAACGCGGCCTGCGCGCGCTGAACGATCATTTCGTAGTCGGCCGCGCTCGACGCATGGACCTCGGCAATCACGTCGTTGCTGGCGGGATTGATCGACTGCAACAGGCCAGCGTCGGTCGTTTTCGACCATTCGCCATTGCCGAGGTAGCTGCCGGAATTGGTCTTGCCAAGGCCAAGCGCCTTGAGAATATCTGCGGACATGGATGCTCCGAGTAGTAGAGAAAAAAGAGAGGTTGCGCGGACGAATGCTGGCGAAAGCCAGCCGTCAAATGGCGCGAATCAGCCGCGTATTGTAACAGCGCCGCGAAATCGACGATTCCCACGCTGATATCGCAAGTGAGAATGGCGGCCCGAACAGGAGTCGAACCTGTGACCTCGCCCTTAGGAGGGGCGCGCTCTATCCAACTGAGCTACCGGGCCGTCTGCCGCCCATGATAAGAGATCGCCTGCGCATCTGCTAAGCCGCTCGCACATTGTGCCGACGCGATGTCACCAGCGCATTTTCTCGATCTCGAATTTGCCATCGGACTGCAAACGCTCTCCGAGCTTGCGCAAGCCGACGAAATCGCGCTCTCCGCGCTCGCGCCCCGCCATGAATACATTGCCATACTGCGGATGACGGGCAGCGGATTTGTCCACCTCGTGCGGATCGCCCCACCACTGCCGACCCTTGACTTCGAGTAAGGCGATGCCATCGAGCGTTTCGCGACCGACGACACTGACGACGAAATCCGGATAGAAACCGTCGCCATCATCCCAGCGATACAGACCGATCGCGTCGGGTCGACGTGGATCGGCCGCATTGCGATGCCACCAGCGCACCAGCGGACTCGCATCGAGCATCGTTGCGACGGCGTATTCGTCGTCGTTCAATCCGGGCGGAATGACGCCATACAACGCGCGTCGCGCGGCTTGCAGGCGGATATCGCTGTGCAACTCGGCGATCAATGGCGCTTCGATTTCGACGATCTTTTCGTGACGCAATTTCTTGTACGCCGTTTGCAATAGACGCGGATGGCGCACCAGCACCAGATCAAGTTGCTGCATGAGGGCTTCGTCATCTTCGGGTGCCTCCGCACCGCTGCCTTCAATCGCGTGGCGGAAGCGTTCCAATAGGCGCGTATGCAACTCGCGATCATTGGATTCGGGCAGACGCAGGCGAATCTGGTTGGCGTAATCGGCGACTGCTGCGGGTTCCAAGTTGGCCCACAGCTCGTTGTGGTCGGACTCCACGCGACTACCTGCGAACAAGTCGGTGTCCGCGCGATCGATTGCCGCGCGCGTTCGCAGGCGACTGCCCAGCACCTCGCGGGAAAAATCCACGTGATCGACCAAGCGCGCTTCAAAGTCGCTCGGAGTGCTCGGCAGACGCTCGGTGCGCAACACGGCTGGCGCATCGTTTCGGCGCGGATAGCGATGTAGTTCGGCGCGCGCGAGAACCAACAACGGCGCAACCGATGCAGTTGTCGCCGCGCCATCATCGCGCGGCGCGGAGCGGCGCTCATTGTCAGCGCCCGTCAGTTGCAGCAGATCGAGCGCGGCTTTTTTCCAGACTTCACGCTCACCGCCAGCCAGGTCGTCCGCACCCGGCGCATCCGCGCTCGATCCTTGCGTCTCCGTTTCCTGCGGCGACACCAGCAGGCTCAACGGCTCGCCGCTACGCGCGATCTGCACATGCTGAGTTGCGCCGATCACGGTAATCACCGTTTGCGTTCCGATTTCGGGAGCACGCGTGGTCAGCGTATTGATCTGCTCGCCGGCATCGAGCAGCCCTTCCTGCGATTCGGCGTTGGCGAGAAACACATAGCCGTTGTCGAGCAGTGGCGGCAACGGATCGCGCGCGCGCAGCAATGCGTGACGGCGCACGATGCGGCCGATCACTTGCACGCCAAAGCTCGCATCGCGCGCGCCGCGCAGGGCGGCGAGAGTGAACGCGCGTGGCGCATCGAAGCCCAGCGCGACCGCCATCTTGAAGATCAGCACTTCGATCCTCGGGTCGTTGGCCAGCGCAATCAGATCGGGATCAGGCTCGGCGGCGGTGTGCACGCGCACGGCGCTTTCGGGAAACTTGAGCGTATCGACAAGATAGCGCTGCGCATCTTTTTGCGCCTTGGTGCCATCGGGCACCTGGACCAGCATCAGCGGCGTCAACGCGATCTTCGACATGGAGAGTTCAGTCTTGATGCGGTGGTGCATCGCCGCGCACTCGCGCAGGGCCAGATGCTCGAAGTCGATCAACTGCGCGGTGTCGCCATCGCGGGCGAGAAACCGCACCATGCGCACGCCACGTTTGAGTAAGCGCGCCTCGACCGCGTCGAAGCGGCTTACCGAGGCCCAGTCGGCCGGTTCGCCGATCTGGTAGCCGGTATCGCTGGCGAATTTCTTCGCGTCGCTGTCGCGCGGCGTCGCCGTCATCATCAGCGTGTAGTCGGGCGTCAACACGTCGTTGAAGAACGCGCGCGCCTGTGCCGCCTTGTGAAAACTGTGGTGCGCTTCATCGACCACGCAGCCGATGCGCATGCCATTCTCCCTCGCGAGCACCACCAGATCGTCGAGCGATTGGCCGGCATCGCCGCTGATGCGCGCGCGCCGGTTGTCGGCGCTGCGCGCGGCGACCGATGCCCAGGTCGTCACGAATACGCTCCCCGAACTGACCGCATCGAGACGTCGATCGCTGTCGAGATCGAGCAGACGCAATTCCGGTGCGTGTGCGGCGATCACACCACGCGATTGCTCGACCAGTCCGGAAAACGGCGCGAACCAGAACCACAGTACCTTGTCGACCAACGCCATGCGCCGCAACGCTTCAACCGCGACCACGGTCTTGCCCGATCCGGTCGGCGCTTGCAGCACGACGGCGCCGTCGCGTTTGCGAATCGTGTCGATAGGCGCGGCATCGGCGTTATGCAGCGCGTCGTAGTTCGCATGGACGTTGGCGAAGCGCGCGACGATGCCGGCGCAGACTTCTTCCTGGAATCGTTTCAGGGCGATCGGCATGTCAGCGTCCGAAGCGCTCACGCAGGCGTTGCGGAATCGGCTGCCAAGTCGCGGTTGGTGCGAGA
>JBDTOS010000286.1:0-3932 GCA_039933095.1 Dokdonella sp. | reverse complement strand
TCCGATCATGGATACAGCAAGCCCTTGCTCCATCGACCTGCATCGCTGCGATAGCGCATGCGTTCGTGCAGGCGAAAACCTGCGCCGTACCAGAACTCGATCATGGCAGGACTCAGCAGGTAACCGCCCCAATGTGGCGGGCGTGTCACTTTGACTCCGGCGAATCGCTGCTCGACCGCAGCAACGCGCGCTTCGAATGCCGCCCGATCCGGCAGATCCTGCGATTGCAACGAGGCCCAGGCGCCAATCTGGCTGCCGCGTGCTCGCGATGCGAAATACGCGTCGGATTCGTCGGCAGACAGTTTTCCAACCGTGCCTTCGACTCGCACCTGTACCTGCTCGCGCAAACGCTTCCAGTGCACGCACAACGCGGCCTGCGGATGCGCGGCAAGCTGTTCACCCTTGGCGCTCTGGTAGTTGGTGAAGAACCGAAAACCGCGTACATCGACACCTTTAAGCAACACGATCCGCGAGTGGACACGCTGATCGGCGGAGACCGTAGCGAGATTCATCGCGGTCGGTTCAGGTTCACCCGCTCGCTCCGCTTCGGCGAGCAGGTCGGCGAAGGTTTTCAGCGCTTCGGCAAGGAGTGGATCGGGCTGCGCAGTCATGGCGTCCATGCTAACGGTTTTCCGGCGCGCGGGAATTCGTTTCAGCTGAATTGATCGTGCCACGGCCGCATCAGCTATTCTTTCGCGCCGGCATCTCGCCGCAGACAAGGTTTCACTCATTCCACCGGTATCGCTCCGAGGTTCGACGTGAGTTTCGTTGCGCACAATGGGCGCGTGCGGAAGTCATTTTGGCGCGCGCTCGCACTCGCGCTGATCACGGCTGCGCTCAATTTCGGCTTGTGGGCGTGGCTGAATGCGCCGGTGCAGATCGCGGACTGGAACGGCAACGTCGGTGGTTTCGCGTGGAGCGTCTTCCAACGCTATCAGGATCCGACCCTCGGCATCTTTCCGGTCGAGGCGGAACTGGCCAGCGATATGCGCCAGCTATCACGCTATACCAAGCATATCCGTACCTATGCCGTGCTCGAGAACCCGGAGATTCCGCGGTTGGCGCAGTTGTACGGCATGCATCTGATGCTTGGTGCATGGATCGACAAGCGACTCGACCACAATGAACGCGAGCTCGATGGCCTGATTCAGCAATCGCGCAAGTACGACAGCATCACCCGCGCCATCGTCGGCAACGAAACCCAGTTGACCGGTGAGGTGAGCATGGATCAGCTGATCGGCTATATCGATCGCGCGCGCGCTCAAATGAAGATTCCGGTGTCGACCGCCGAACCAATGTTCGTGTGGGTGCGCAACCCGCGCCTGGTGCAGCATGTGGATTTCATTGCTATCCACTTGTTGCCGTACTGGGAAAAACTGCCGCGCAAGGACGCCATCAACTTCGTGCTCGGTCAGTACCACGAGTTGCAGCGGCTGTATCCGGACAAGCACATCGTCATCGCCGAAATCGGCTGGCCGTCGAACGGCGATCGCAAGGAATACGCGTTGCCGACGATCGCCAACGAGGCGCAATTTCTGCGCGAATGGTTCAACGTTGCGGCGCGCGAAAACATCGACTACTACATCATGGAGGCGTTCGATCAGCCTTGGAAGGAGGCCACCGAAGGCCGCGCCGGAGGTTACTGGGGTGTGCTCAGCGCCAATCGGCAGCCGAAGTTTGCGTTTACCGGGCCCGTGGTTGAAGACACCAACTGGCCGTGGAAGGCTTTGGCAGCATCGCTGCTGGCGCTGGCGCCGATGTTCTGGTTCGCCCGCCACTTCATCCGTTTCCGCGTGCTCGGTCTGTTGTTTTTCCTCGGACTGATCCAGCTCGGCACGGCGGTGCTGGTGTGGTCAGCCACCCTGCCCTATGACTTCTATTTGAAACCGTTCGACTGGATCATGCTGACCCTGCTGCTGCCGGCGCAGGTCGCGATCATCCTGATCCTGCTGATCAACGGCTTCGAGTTCACCGAAGTTCTGTGGCGACCCAAGTGGCTACGTCATTTCGGCCTGCTCGTACCGCAGGCGGGCGATCCCGAGCCGTTCGTGTCGATTCATCTCGCCTGTTACAACGAGCCGCCGGAAATGGTGATGCTCACCCTCGATTCGCTTGCGGCGCTCGACTACCAGAACTACGAAGTACTGGTGATCGACAACAACACCAAGAACGAGGAAGTCTGGAGACCGGTCGAGGAATATTGTGCGAAGCTCGGCGAGCGTTTCCGCTTCTTCCATCTCGCGCCGTGGCCGGGGTTCAAGGCCGGTGCGTTGAACTACGGGCTCGAACAAACCGATGCGCGTGCCGAAGTCGTTGCGGTCGTCGATGCCGACTACGAAGTGCGCAGCGACTGGCTGAAATCGCTGACCGGCTATTTCCGCGATCCTAACGTCGCCGTCGTGCAGTCGCCGCAGGCGCACCGCGACTGGGAACACAATGCATTCCGGCGCATGTGCAACTGGGAATACGACGGTTTCTTCCGCATCGGCATGCACCATCGCAACGAACGCAACGCGATCATCCAGCACGGCACGATGACGATGGTGCGCAAGCATCTGCTTGCCGATACCGGCGCGTGGTCGGAGTGGACCATATGCGAAGATGCCGAACTCGGTCTGCGCCTGATGCACGCCGGTTACTCGCTGGTCTATGTCGATGAAGTGACAGGACGCGGACTGACTCCGGCCGATTTCACCGCCTACAAGTCGCAGCGCTATCGCTGGGCGTTCGGCGCGATGCAGATCATGAAGGCGCGCTGGAAGTGGATGACCTCGCGCACCAGCACGCTCACGCGCGGGCAGCGCTTCCATTTCCTGACCGGCTGGTTCTCCTGGTTCGCCGACGCTCTGCATCTGGTGTTTACCTTGATGGCGATTGCATGGACGGTCGGCATGGTCGGGTGGCCTCAGTATTTCGCCCTGCCACTGCGGCTGTTCCTCGTACCGATTATCGGTTTTTTTGTTGCCAAGGCTGTGTTCGGCATCGTGCTGTATCGAGAACGCGTGCCGTGCTCGTGGCCCGATACGATCATGGCGTCGATCGCGAGCATGGCGCTATCGCACGCAATTGCACGTGGAATTTTCCTCGGCCTGTGGAAAAAAACCGGCGAGTTCGTGCGTACGGCCAAGAGTCGCCGCGTCGGCAAGAAGCCAAATCCATTTACGCCGGTGCGCGAGGAACTGCTGATGTTTGTCGCCTTGATGTTGTGCATCGTCGGCATGTTGCACTCGGTTGGAATTTTTTACGTCGAAGGCAAGTTGTGGATTGCGATTCTTGCGGCGCAGGCGATTCCGTACTTATCCGCATTGATAGGCGCCACGGTCGCTGCGCGTTCGGGAGATACGGTCGGCTGAACTCGGCATCCTTAGTGCTGCTGTAGTGCATTCCGCCTCGCGTTCGTGTTCGGCTAACGTCTCGGTCACCTGCAAGCTGCTATAAACAGGGCAGGAATCCAATGAACGCAACATGCCTCGATACTTCAAGCCCCTCATCGCCTTGCTGCTGGCGATCCTCGTCAGCAACGCCGACGCCGCATTCGTCACGCTGCAACTGAGCGGCGTCAAGGACGACTTGCGCGACGCCGTGTTGTCCGGCATCGAGATCAATCAATACGTCGGTCGCGAAATCAGCGAAGCACAGGCGCAGCGTTTGTACGAACGCGCCACCGATCAGGTGCGCTCGACATTGGAGCCGTACGGCTATTACAACCCGAAGGTCAGCGGCGAGCTACGCGGCAAGGGCGGTGATTTCGTCGCCGTCATCAATGTCGACCCCGGCGAACCGGTAACCGTCAGCGAGAGCAGTGTTGCGGTCGATGGCGACGCCAATGATCAGCGTGAGGTCAAACGCGCGGTCAGCGGATTCACACCGGCCAAGGGGCAGGTGTTCGACCACGCGATCTACGAACGCAGCAAGGCAACCGTCTCGGCGTC
>JBDTOS010000285.1:0-3966 GCA_039933095.1 Dokdonella sp. | reverse complement strand
AACTTGGCACTGCGCCATGGCGGCGAAACGTGTGCAGCAATTCCGCTTCGACGGCATGCTCGTTGATACCGGGCCAGGTCGCAAGCATCGCGCGCCCATGCGCTTCGGCGGCAATCTGCGCCGATCGTCGCATCAGCCGCAATTCGGCGCGCGATTTGAACAGACGCAGATCGTGCAGCAAGTGCGACAGGGCAACGAATTCATGCGGAGGACGCGCGCCCTGGCGTACCCGTTCACGAACACGATTGACCCAGCCAATCAATGTCAGATCGAACTCACTGTCGCGACCGAAGTGATAGTAAACACGCGAACGCCCCTCGATCATCCCGGGCAGGATGTCGTCGATGTCGTCGATCGGGAACGCGTCGTCGAATGCGTATTCGGAAACGGCTCCATCCGGCCCGACCCGCGCCCCGTCCCAACGCTCGCGATCGGGATCGCGTTCGCGACAGAATAGAATCGCTTCACCCTGTGCGCGCCCCGGAATCAACGCCAGCACGGCTTCGGGTTCGGGAAATCCGGTCAGATAATGAAAATCGCTATCCTGCCGATACGGATAGTGGGCATCGTTGTTGCGCACGCGTTCCTGCGCGGCCGGCACGATGACGATCGCATCGCGTCCGGCCATGCGCATCAGTTGCTTGCGGCGACGGACAAATTCGTTGCGTTCGATCGTTGCGACAGTGCGCGGCGTGCGCGGCGTGCGCGCAGTTGATTTCGCCGGTCGGCGCTTGTTGTGCGTGGTCAATGCAGCCTCGCGGTCGCAGGTGGGGGAAGCGCAACCAATTCCTCGTGCAGAAGCAATACCCCGACGCGCACGAATTCGAGCACTTCCGCGAGCGCCTTTTCGTCTTCCTCGCCGTCGCCGTATTCGGGCCGCGCCGCTGCGATTCGGGCGATATCGGGCAGCACTTCAGCGGCGTCGCCGCTTAACTGATCGATTTGATTGACCGCGTCGGCCAGACCAATGCCGCCAAGAAAGCCGCGACTCCATTCGATCAGTGCATCCGCGCGAACGCGCAACGGTTCGCCATCGTCCGGCAATAGCGGCGCAAAACCGAATTGCAGGTCGGCGAGTTGATCGAGGCAGTGTGCGTGCAATCGAGCGAGCAGAGGATGTTGCGTCAGCGTCGCGTCCTCATGATCGATCTGCAACGCGCTCAACCAGTCGGTCGCTGTGGATCCGCCGCCACATAGATAGCCGATCAGGGAACCATGTAATTCGCTGGCGTCGATACCGAGACGCACGTCACGCAGCGCGCGGTTCAGGTTGCTGTGAGTCAAGTCCGAGCCGGTGCCGTCGGCTGCAGTCGTTTCAGCCTGTGGCAGATCGGCTAGATTCGGCGGCTCGGATGGCATCAAGGGGCGCGTTGGTTGAGGCGGGTGCCAGGGTCTCCGACATTCTAGCGTGCTCACCGCACCTTGCAATCAAAGCTGCGTTGTCCTGTGGTCATTCAGGATTGCGAACCAGATCGCGTGACGCCTGCTGCGGAGTTGCCTACACTCGACGACATACGAAGGCGCGGCTTTCGAATACATTGCGACTTGGCGGCGAGACGAGTCTACGGTCGATAACTTTTGAAAATGAGGATGCAGAAAACTCATGCATGCTTCGCCTGCAAAACAGCACATCAATGATCTTGTCTTCAATGCCTGAATGGTTTGACGCCAGCTGGTCCTTTCTGCTGGCTTGCGTTGCCATGCTCGCGCTTTTTGCCGCGCTGTGGAATGCGCGAGGCCGACGCAGGAGCTTGCCGAGCATTCAAACCGAACTGCACAGACCCGATAGCCGTTTGCGAATGGCGCTATGGGGTTCCGGCGACGAATTCTGGGATTGGGATCTGCGCCGGCAGATTGTGCGCTGTACCAACCTGCATCGACAGATCGGCGACATCTCCAACGAAGTCGAATACATGCCGGTTGATCTCTGGCGCAAGCACGTCGTCCATCGCGACGATCTTGCCATGGTCGATCAATGCCTCAACGATCATCTGCAGGGACGCACTGCCAACTACGAGGTGGAGCATCGCCTGCTCACCCGCGATGGTCGATGGATCTGGGTTCTTGGACGCGGCAGGATCGTCGAACGCGATGCCAACGGCCGTGGGCTGCGCGTGTGCGGCACGATGCGCGACATCACCGAATCGCGGGTTGCCGAGCGCGAGCGCCTGGTTGCACATACTGTGCTCAAGAGCATGGGTGAGGCGGTCACGGTTACCGATCTCGACTTCAGGTTTGTATCGGTCAATCGAGCATTCACGCTGATGACTGGTTGGGAGGAAGCCGAGATCATCGGGCAGCCTGCCTCGATCCTCGATTGCAGCCAGCACCCGGCCGATTTCCATCCGGGAATACGCAAGGAAACACGCGAGAACGGGCATTGGCGTGGTGAAGTTTGGCAGCGGCGCAAGAACGGCAGCGAGTTTCCGTGCGGCCTGCAACTGAGCGAAGTGAGGGACGCTGCCGGCACGCGTACCCATTTCGTCGGCGTGCTCAGCGACAACACGGATCGCAAGCGCACTGAACAGGAGCTGCGCTACCTCGCCAATTACGACGTTCTGACCGGACTGCCGAATCGCACCTTGCTGTCCGAACGTCTCACCCACGCGATTTCGCGGCCGTATCAACTTGGCCGCAAGGTCGCCGTACTGTTTCTCGATCTCGATCGGTTCAAGCACGTCAACGATTCGATGGGACATGCCGTTGGTGATCGCATGCTCCGTGTCGCCGGAGAGCGGCTGCGCCATACGGTGCGCGGCAGCGACCTGGTTGCGCGCATCGGTGGCGACGAATTCACGATCGTGCTCGATCAGATTGGCGACGCCAGCGAGGCCGAGCGCATCGCGCAGAAAGTGCTGACGGCATTCGCCACCCCGCTCTCGCTCGACGATGGTCACGAGATTGCGATCACGCCTTCGATCGGTATCAGTCTGTTCCCCGACCATGGCGACAGTGCGGCCATATTGCTGAAGTGTGCCGACACCGCGATGTATCAGGCCAAGGATCAGGGACGCAATACGTGGTTGATGTATGCGGACTCGATGGATACGGCCACAAAGGAACGCGCGATCATCGTCGATGCCTTGCGCAGGGCGCTTGAACGAAACGAGCTGAAACTTGTTTACCAGCCGCGTCTATCGCTGGAAACCGACCGGATAACCGGTGTGGAGGCGCTGCTGCGCTGGACCAGCCAGGAACTGGGGATGGTCAGTCCTGCCCTGTTCATTCCGCTTGCCGAGGAAACCGGGCTGATTATCGAAATCGGCGAATGGGTACTGCGCGAGGCCTGCGCGCAAATCAGTCGCTGGCGCGCCGACGGCATTCGCGGCTTGATCATGTCGATCAACGTGTCGATGCTGCAATTGCTGCGCGGCGATCTCACCCGTCGACTCAGCGCAATTCTCGCCGAGTTCGATGTGCCGGCAGACCAGATCGAACTGGAACTGACCGAGACCGTGATCATGGCCAATGCGGAACAGTCGATCACGACCTTGCAGGAACTCAAGGAGATCGGTGTCAGCCTCGCGATCGACGATTTCGGTACCGGTTATTCGTCGCTGAGTTATCTCAAGCGCCTGCCGCTAGATACCCTGAAGATCGACAAGACCTTCGTCGGCGATATCACCACCGACCCGGACGACAAGGCGATCACCGCAACCGTCATCACGATGGCGCACTCGCTCGGCCTCAACGTAATCGCCGAGGGCGTCGAAACGTCGGCCCAGATCGAATACCTGCGCGACCAGGACTGCGACGAAATCCAGGGTTATTGGCTGGCCGTGCCGCTGGACCCGATCGCCTGCGCCGAATTTCTCAACGAGAGAATCGCCCGTCGCCAGCAAATTCTCGGAACTTGATGTTCGGGGGTTGGGGATTGGAGATTCGGGACGATTCCTTATCGCGCCTGACTTGGCACCATCATCGAGCTAGCTTGGGACCGGCAACGCGAACGTGAATCCCTAACAC
>JBDTOS010000284.1:0-3968 GCA_039933095.1 Dokdonella sp. | reverse complement strand
GTTGACGAAATCGCCGTCGCGAATGCCGGTGACGATCAGCTGCCACGACTTGCCGCCATCGTGGCTGCGATAGATGTACGGCTTGCGATCGTCGAGACGATGCCGGTCGACCGCGATGTACGCGCTGTCGGCGTCGAAATGCGAGGCCTCGATGATGCCGACCTTCGACCATGCCGTGAGCGCGGTTGGCGTCAGGTTTTCCCAGTGCGCACCATCGTCCTGCGTGCGCCAGACCTGACCATCGTCGGTGCCGGCCCAGATCATTGCGCTCGCGAGCGGCGAGGGTGCGAGTGCGTAGACGACGCCGCGACGTGGACCAGTGCCGAGATTGTGCGCTGCAGTGGCCGCATCGAGATTCGCCGGCAGCTCTGGATTTTCGCGGGTCAGGTCCGGACTGATCGCATCCCAATGCGTGCCGCCGTCGCGTGTGCGCCAGATTTTCTGGTTGCCGAAATACAAGGGGCGCGACGAGTTTGAATCGGGAGCGTGCTTGCCGAACGCGAGCGGTAGCGTCCACGTGCGCCGATACAGGTCCGGTTCGGCAAGGGTCGGATCAATCGACCGGGTTTGTTGCGTGCGCAGATCGAGTTTTTCGACCCCGCCGCCATAGATGATCTCGGGATCGTCCGGGTCGGGCGCGATCATGCCGGCCTCGCCGCCAGCGGTCATCTCGTGGAATTGTTCCATCGTGATGCCGCTCGGGCTGTTCGTGCGACTGGGCAACCCGACCGCGCCGGAATCCTGCTGCGCGCCATAGACGCGATACGGGAAACGATTGTCGGTGCTGACGTGATACATCTGCGCGGTCGGCTGGTTGTGCCAGCTCGACCAGGTCTTGCCGCCATTCAAACTGACGATTGCGCCCTGGTCGACGCCGAGTGCCTGTCGTTGCGGATTCTGCGGATCGATCCACAGCTCGTGGAAATCGTCGCCAGTTTCGTCACCCTTGAGCGCGATGAAGGTTTTTCCGCCGTCGTCGGAGCGCAGCATGATCGTGTTCGGGATATAGACGCGATCGGCGTTAGACGGATCGACGGTCACACGGCCGAAATACCAACCGCGTCCCCAGATGCGTGCGTCGTCGCTCATCTTGCGCCAATGCGCGCCAGCATCGTCGGAGCGATACAAGCCACCGACATCGTCGGAGAGTTTCTCGCTATCGACGATCGCGTAGACCCGCTTCGGATCGCTGCGCGCGACATCGATGCCGACGCGGCCGACATGCTCGGGAAAGCCCTCGCCGCGAATCGACGTCCAGGTATCGCCGCCATCGCTTGACTTGTACAAGCCACTGCCGGGACCGTTGGCCGGCGGATAGATATTCCACGGCGTGCGCCGCGCCTGCCAAAGGCTTGCATAGATTACCTGTGGATTGCCCGGCTCGAATGCGAGATCGATCGCGCCGACAGCGTCGCCTTCGCCGAGCACGCGCTGCCAGCTTGCGCCGCCATCGCGCGAACGAAACACGCCGCGCTGTTCGTTCGCACCATACGGATGACCGAGCGCGGCGACAAAGACGACGTTCGCATCGTGCGGATCGACGATGACGCGACCGACCTGTTGACTGTCGGCAAGACCAGTTGTTGTCCATGACTTGCCGGCATCGCTCGACTTGTACATGCCATCGCCCTGCGAAATATCCGAGCGCATGTCGGCTTCACCGCTGCCGACGTAGATCACATCGGGATTCGATGGCGCGATCGCGAGCGCGCCAATCGAGGCGATCGGCTGATCGTCGAAAATCGGTTGCCAGGTGCGCCCGGCATCGCCGGTTTTCCAGACGCCGCCGTTGACCGATCCAAAATAAAACGTCTGCGGTTGCCCCGGCACGCCGGCGATCGTCAGCACGCGTCCGCCGCGGAACGGTCCGATCAGTCGCCAATGCAGGTCACCGTAGAGCGACGGATCGACCGTCGCACCGACGCAGCTCGATGCGGTCAGCAGGGATGCAGTCAACAGGATGAGCACGAGCAGATTTCGGCAAAACAGCACGGCATTCTCCCGGTGTGCGATGGCGCGGAGTGCGCCGATGATCGTTGCATGATAAGCGCGACTTGCACGCGTTCGTGTGTTGCGCCGCATCACGCATCGCGATTTGACTCAGCGCTCCAGCATCGGTACACCTGCTACCCTTCGTCGCCGCGTGCCGTTGGGGTTCGCGATCAATCTGGGGAGTATCCATGAGCACCGCGATCAATCTCGATCAGGATTACGTGCCGCCACCGCCGGGCGAGATGCTGGGACATCCGCGTTCGCTGTGGATGCTGTTCATGACCGAATTCTGGGAGCGCTTCTGCTTCTACGGCATGCGCTGGATGCTGACCCTATACATCGTCGCCCAGTTCTTCGGCGGTGATCCGACCGGACAAACCACAGCCAGCCAGACCTACGGCGCCTACCTCGCGCTGGTCTATGCAACCGCGATCATCGGCGGCTACGTTGCCGATCGAATACTCGGTTATCAACGTGCCGTGTTGCTCGGATCGATCTTCATCGCGGTCGGCTTGTTCACATTGCTGGTACCGAACCAGACGGTTTTCACGCTCGGTCTCGCCATCATCATCGTCGGAAATGGTCTGTTCAAACCGAACATCTCGACGATGGTCGGTAAGCTCTATCCACCGAACGATCCGCGTCGTGATCGCGGCTTCACGATCTTCTACATGGGCATCAACGCCGGCGCATTTTTCGCGCCGCTGATCACCGGTTTCGTCGCAGCGAAGTTCGGCTACCTCGATCTGAATACACCGGAACTACGCTCGCAAGGTCTGCGTTGGGGTTTCGCCGTGTCCGGACTCGGCATGCTGGTCAGCTATTTCTGGTTCTTCTTCGGTCGCAAGCAACTCGGCCATGTCGGCGCTGCACCGGCCGGCAAGGAGAGTTCCAGCAATCTGCTGATGGTCACTCTTGGCGGCCTGCTGATCACGCCGGTGATCTACTTCCTGCTCGGCCGCAACGAATGGCTGACCGGCATTCTCGGCGGTCTGTTCCTGATCTGTTGTGCGACCCTGATCGCCACCGGCATCAAGGATGGTCGCGTCCAGCGCGATCGCATCATCGCCTTGCTGTTGTTGTTCCTCGCCAATGTGTTGTTCTGGATGTTCTTCGAGCAGGCTGGCGCATCGTTCAACTTCCTTGCCGAGAACATCGTCAATCGCGATTTCGGCGGTTGGGTGTTCCCGGTCGGCTGGTTCCAGTCGGTCAATCCGCTCGCCATCGTCGTGCTCGCGCCGATCGTTACAGCGTGCTGGGCGTTTCTCGACAAGCGCCACATGGAGCCAAGCATCCCGCGCAAGTTCGGCATCGGCCTGATCGGCAATGCGCTCGGCTTTTTCGTGCTGATGTATTCGTTGCAGCACTTCGTAGACGACAAGAACATGATTCCGTTCTGGACGCTGGCACTGTGCTACGTACTGCAAACCGTTGGCGAGCTGCATCTGTCGCCGATTGGTCTGTCGATGGTTACCAAGCTCGCGCCTGCGCGCATGGTTGGGGTGACAATGGGTGCCTGGTTCCTCAGTATCTCGATCGGCAACTCGCTGGCCGGTGCGCTGTCCGCGAGTATGAGCAAGGCGGGTGGTGAATCGGGATTGACCGTCGCCTCGGCCCTCGACGGATTCCGCTTCAGCTTCTGGCTGCTGATCGGTGCGGGAATCGTCGTGTTTCTGGTCGCGCCGCTGATCAACAAGCTGATGCATGGCGTCAGATAGCCTGCGCGACATCAATCGGAAACCTTATTAGCCGCCCAATCTGCATGCGGGTTGGGGGCTAATCATGAGCGGAAATCGCCGGCGACGTTCGACGAAAGAGAGTCATTGAATTGACCCAGTTCCGCGCGTACGCGGGACCTTGGCGCAGCACGCGCCGTTCCCGAGTGGGGGAACTTTTTTTGCATGGCGTTTGTCCGACTGCTAGTCGTACTCCCTGACCTTTCGCGGTCGCCGAGGCGCACGTGTAGGTACGGACTG
>JBDTOS010000283.1:0-3973 GCA_039933095.1 Dokdonella sp. | reverse complement strand
AGATCATCAGTACGACATTGTCCGGCCAAAGTGCCGTCACCCACCAGCGCAGGCACGCCGTGACGAGCGATGCAATGACAACCGAGCGTGCCGACCAGCGTTGGAAAATGCGCACCGAGTATACGAATACCGCGATCTCGATCGCCACGGCAACGGCCCAATACCCGCCGAGTGCCGAGGTGCGATAGCCATGCTGATCGAGATAGATCGAAAAAAACGTGTAGTACGCACCGAACGAAATCTGCATCAGCACGGCGACGATGAAAAACACGCGCACCTCGGGCAGGCGCAGACGTTGGCGAAAACCCTGATCGACCGGCATCTCGTCGGCGCGTGGACGTCCGTAGTAGTTGCTGAAGCTAGACAACACCAGGCCGACAAATAACGGTGCCAGCAGCAGCGGCAGATAGCCGATCGGCCAATGATCGAACACGACGCCGAAACCGACCACAGTCGCGATGTAACCGATCGAACCCCAAACGCGGATGCGTCCGTAGCGCTCGCTGCGGCCGGCCAGATGGGAAAACGTCAGCGCCTCGAACTGCGGCATCACGGCGTTGTAGGCGAAACAGAACACGCACATCGCAATCAACAGTCCGCGAAAGTCGAGCGGCACCAGGAACACGAGGAAGGCGGTGAGTGTCAGCGCGCAACCGATGCGCAGCCAGCGAATCGGCTGCATCGAGCGACCAGCAAGCCACCCCCATGCGCTTGGCGCAAAAATGCGCGTGCCGTACCAGAGACTCATCAGCACACTGATCGCGGCGACATCCTGCCCGCGATCCTTGAGAAACAGGCTCCAATACGGCACGAACGCACCCAGCGCGGCGTAGTAGGCAAAATAGAAACTCGCCAGTCGCGCGGCCGGAAGCGGCTCGCTGCCGATCGATGCGATTTCAGAACTCGGCATCGACCGCCGCACACAGGTAGTCGACCATCGGGGCGACGCGCTTGAAGCTGGCGACGATGAAAGGCTTCAATTCGTCCGAGGTAACCATTGCGTCGTCGAACTGCCGGCTCGCGACAAAACTCTTGCGCTTGATGTCCTCGATCAACTCGTGCTCGGCGTCGAATCCGCGTGGCGGGCGTGTCAGCGATTCACCGCCCAGCGCAAACTCGGCACGAAACGTTTTCGAGCGCGTCGCCTTCTTCCACGACGCCGGATTGTCGATCAGGAAATCGCGAATCTTCTGCGTCGTCGTTGGCTCCGGGTGCCAGATACCACCGCCGATGAAGCACGAACCCGGTTGCAGATGCAGATAGAACGACGGTGTTTCCAGTTCGCGATGACGCTCGTGAAAAAAGCGCGCCCCGGACCAGGTCTTGTACGGCGTCTTGTCGTTGGCGAAGCGCGTGTCGCGATATATCCGGAACAACGATCCGCCTTGCCCGCGCGGATCGGCGCGAAAGTGCGTGCTGATTTTCGCAAGCGGTGCCTGCAAATCGGCGATCAGTTGCAGATACGGCTGGCGCAGATACTGGTCGTAGCGCGACTTGTTCGCGGCGAACCACTCGCGGTTGTTGTTCTTGGCCAGATCGCGAATAAAGCGAAACATGGCTGGTGAGAAATAGGTGGTCATATGCCGTCGTTTGTAAGTTCCGGTCAGAACAACGGGTTACTTTCTGCGATATCGAGACTGCGCGCCTTGTCATGCCCGAACGCCTCCAGGGCATCGAGCAGTGCCTGATTGGCGGAATCGGTACGCTGCTTGCGTAGCTGCGCGATCAAAGCGAAATAGTCGGGCAAGGTCAAGCTCGTCGTCGGCGTCGGCTTGCTCAATTTGTCGCGGCAGAAGGCTGCCCACTGCGCATTGGCGTCGGCATCGAGCGATTCCGGCCAGTTGCGCGCGCGATAGCGAAACAGCAATTCTTTGTAGCGCGCATCGGTGAATTGGATGTTGCTGTCGCCGAGTTGTTGCGGCGTGGCGCTGCGCACCTCGCGCAGTCGACGCTTGTCGGCATCGGGTATAAAGTCCGAATACAACGCAAGTTCCGGGTCCAGGCTGGCAGCGTGCGGCTGCGCGTTGCCAAACACGCGTTGCAGCTTCGTCGCCAGACCATCACTCGCACGCAGGCGTTCGAGATTGGCGAGGCATTGATCGAGATCGAGCGCAATGCGCCCATGATCGATGCCCTTGAGCGCGGACAGCGGGGCGAGGGCAGGCGAGCGGTTCGCGTGAATCGCCTTCAGCGCAATGCGTTCGACATCCTCGGGCAGGTCGGCACGCGGCGTGAATACGCGATCGGCAATCTCGTCGGCGTCCAGTTCCAACAGTGGGCCGGGATCGGTGCCGAGATCGAACACGATCACACCATTCGGCTGGGTCGGATGCGCGGCGAGCGGCGCGATCACGGCAAGGCAGCCGCGATTGGCCGGATAGCGCGACGATACGTGCACCAGCGGCGTCATCCGCGCGACATCGAGCAACTCGAACACTTTCTGTTTGCGACGCAGCGCGAAATGAAACTCGAACAGACGCGGTTGGCGCACGCGGATCAAGCGGGCTAGACCAATCAGTGCCTCGACATCGGACAGCGCATCGTGCGCGCGTGCTTGGTCCAGGCGATTCGCACGCGCGAGATCTTCGAGCCGAAAACTCGGGCTGCCGTCTTCGCGCAGCGGCCAATCGATGCCGTCGGGCCGCAGCGCATAACACATGCGCGCTAGATCGATTAGATCCCAGCGCGAATTGCCATCTTTCCACTCACGCTCGTACGGATCGTAAAAATTCCGATACAACATGTGACGCGTGAACTCGTCGTCGAAGCGCAGCGAGTTGTAACCGACCGTGCAGGTGCCGGGCTCGATCATCACTTCGTGCACGCGCGCTGCGAACTGCGCCTCGTTGACTCCCTCGCGCAACGCCTGTTGCGGCGTGATTCCGGTGATCAGACATGCCTCGGGATGCATCAGTGTATCGGCGGCCGGCGCACAGAACAGCATCAGCGGATCGCCGACGCGCTCCAGATCGAGCGTCGTGCGAATCGCGGCAAACTGCACCGGCCGATCGCGTCGCGAGTCGGCACCGGTCGTTTCGTAGTCGTGCCAGAGAAATGATGTCATCGAACTTTTTTTTCCTTTGCCCGGCAGTATGCGTGACCTGGTATTTCCGTTTTCAATCAGATGCCGCGCAGGCGTTCGGTCAAGCTGGCGAGTTGTTTCCGGGTCGGAGAGTTTTCGACGAAGCGTTGCGCCGCGAGTTCGCTAACGTGTTGTACGAATTTGCGCGCCTCGGTGAGTTGTTTGCGTGCGATCAAGACATCGGCGAGTTGCAAATCATTGTCGAGGGTGCTGTTGGCGTCCGGACCTACTCCTTTGCTGAGGATGTCATGTGCGTGACGTAGCTCGGTTTCGGCCAGTTCGAGTTTGTCCTGATCGCGCAGGATCAGGCCGCGCATGCGCGCGGTGCCGCCGAAGCGCGGGTGATTCGGCGGGAAGGTCGTAGCGAACATCGCCTCGGCTTGATCGACGAATTGAAGCGCTTCGTGCGGTCGCGCGCTGCGGCGCATCCATTCGGCGAGGTGGATCAGCCGGCGACCTTTCTCGATCGTGACATCGGTCGCATCGCTGCCCCCTTCGATGCCCTTGTCGAGCAGGGGCCATGCCTCATCGAGACGGCCGGCGAGCATGAGGCTGCGACCCAGGTTCTGCCGCCACGTGGCCATATGCGGATCGGCCGACGCATTCGGCGCGCTTTGCGCGCGATCAAGGACCAGGCGGAACATGCGGATCGACGCATCGTAGTCACCCGACTGCTCCATGAGGCTTGCAAGATTGTTGACGCCGATCAGGTATTGCGGCGATTCCACATCGCCGTGCGTGCGCGTCAGTTCCTCGTTCTCGCGCAGTAGTGCGATCGCTTCGAGCAGGCGGCCCTGCAACTGGATTGCCTGGGCGAGATTGTTGCGCACCGTGATCGCCCACGCGCTGGCCGGATCGAGCGTACGCAGGCGTACTTCGAGCATCCTACGC
>JBDTOS010000282.1:0-3973 GCA_039933095.1 Dokdonella sp. | reverse complement strand
CTTGAGCCACGGCACGCAGAAGCTGGTATCGAGGCCGCCGGAGAAGGCGAGGACGATAGAACGGGGGTTCGGGATTGGAGATTGGGGATGAGTGGCGGACACAACGTTTCCTCTGGCACCAAGGGTTTTTGATCTGCAATTTCGAATCTCTAGTCGCCGATCTCGAATTCCGGCTGCGACAGCAAGCGCGTCATGATTGCTTTCTGTACATGCAGCCGGTTCTCGGCTTCGTCGATCGCGATGCAGTTCGGCGAATCCATGACCGCATCGGTTGCCTTGACGTTACGGCGCAGCGGCAGGCAGTGGCTGAATAGTGCGTTGTCGGTTTTGGCCATCTTGGCTTCGTCGACAATGAAATATTTGTAACGATCGCGAATGGGTTTCTCGGTGTCCCAGCTGCCGAAGTAGGGCAGGGCCCCCCAGCTTTTTGCGTAGACGACTTCGGCACCTGCGTAGGCGCTGTCGATGTCGTGGCTGACATTGAGTGAGCCGCCATTTTCCGCCGCGTTTGCCCGCGCCCAATCCATGTAGCGCGGATCGAGGGTGTACTCCGGCGTCGGGCACAGCAGGGTCACATCCATGCCCATGCGTGTTGCAATCGTCAGCGCCGAATTCGCGACCGCCGTGTTCAACGGTTTGGGATGCCATGTCCAGGTAAGAACGTATTTTTTTCCATGCAGCACATCAGCCGGGTTCGATCCTGGATTTTTCGCACCGAAGTGCTCACGCAACGCGAGCGCGTGTGCAAGTTCCTGGCACGGATGGGTGATCGTTTCCATGTTGATGACTGGCACTGTCGCGTATCGGGCGAAATTCCTGAGCACCTTGTCCTGACGATCCAGAGACCAGTCGATGAATTTCGGAAACGCACGCACACCGATCAGATCGACATAGCGACTGAGAACCTTGGCGACTTCGGCAATATGCTCCTCGGCGTCACCATCCATGATCGTGCCGAGATCGAACTCGATCGGCCAGGCGTCCTTACCGGGCTGCAGCACAACAGCGTGGCCGCCGAGTTGAAATGCGCCCAATTCAAAACTTGTGCGAGTACGCAACGATGGATTGAAGAACACCAGTGCAATCGACTTGCCCTTGAGCGTGTCGCCAAGTTTGTTGCCCTTTAACACCGCTGCCTGATCGAGCAGAGCATCCAGCTCGGCGCGACTCCAATCTTGGGTATTGAGGAAATGTTTCATCGGTTGAGTGCCATCGGAAATGTTGAGCGCAAAAACGAAAAAACCCGGCATTGGCCGGGTTTCGAGCGAACGTGAATCAGAGTCCGGACTACCCAGCGAGCGTTGAGCTTTCCGGTCGGCGCGCGCGCGACGTCATGCCTGCCGCCATGCGGGCGGAGGTCAGAAGTGCAGCGGAAAAGGGTGGGTTCATGTGGGTCGCATCGTCGCACGCGAGAGCGGGGCCCGCAAGCAGTTCCGGTTCGGCGTCATCAAACTGAGACTAGTTGCGTCACGCCTTTGCAGGGACGGCAGTGTTGATAGTCGGCGTGGGTTCGGTGGCCGTCGGTGGATCAAAAGCATGCAGATCCATATGGCTGGTCGGAATCGGCGCGTAGTTTTCGTCGAACGCAACATCGCCGAGTTTCCAGCCGGCCGGGCGGCGGAATGCGCCCCAGAAGCGCTTCAGGGTATGCCACTGCATCGCGATCAGGCCGCGACCATTATCGGTGTCGACGGTCGGGTCGCCGACGCCGGTCGGACGCGGAGCTTCGCCGAACAACGCGGTGCCGAACAGACTGTCCCAGATAGTCAGCACTTGACCGTAGTTGCAGTTATGCAGGGTCGGGCGCTCTGGATCGACGCGCATATGGTGCAGGCGATGGAATTTCGGATCGACGAAGATTTTTTCGAAAATCCGACCGAAGCCGAAGCGCACGTTGGTGTGCGACAGGTTTTGCATCAACTCGCCGATGAACATCAGTAACGCGAACTGCACCGGATCCACGCCAATGGCGAGGCCGACGGTTGCCAGAACCATCGATTGCAGGAATCCATCAAGGTAGCTACCACGATCGTTGGTCCAGCAGCTCATCTGGCGCTGGCTGTGATGCATGCTGTGGAGCGCCCACCACCATGGAAGCGCGTGCTGGGTGCGATGCATCCAGTAGTAGACCAGGTCGTAGACGAGGTAATAAACGAGAAACAGCAGCAGCGGATGCGCTTCCAGACCGGGCAGCCAATGGATCACGCTGAAGATCGAATCGCTGCTGCCGGCGTCGCCGCCGGGTTGGCCACCGCCGGCTATCCAGTTGGCAAGCGGTGTCAGGACGAGATACGCAAACAGCGGATTGAGGCCGAGCAGCATCAGCAACGTGTACTGACGATCGATACCGGTCAGCGTGCGATCGCCCCAGCGTTCGGCCGGCGCGAACGATTCGAGCGGACGCAGGACCAAGCCGATAACACCGACCTGGATCAGCCCGATTAACAGCGCCTCGGCAATCTCGTGCGGATCTCCGCTCAAGCCATTGAGGTGCAGCAGGGTAAGGCACGGCACGACCGCGTGGTCGCTGAGCCATGCAACGATGTGTGTCCAGAACTGCGAGAGAGCGAGCATTGATGCCGTTGCGGTCAGTTGGCTATCGACGCTGATTGCCGCATACGATCAGGATTTGCGCAGCAAACTCGCCTCGACCAGCACATCGACCCCGGCCTCCGGGCGAATTGCCGCCGCTGGAATCGGTTCTCCATTGCGCCAGCGAGTAATCGCGTCGCGCTTCGACTCGCCAGCTACAAGAAACATCACCTCGCGCGCGCGGCTCAGGCGTGCGGCACTTAGCGATATACGTTGAGCGGGTGGTTTTGGCGCGTCGAATACGGCAACAGCAGCGGGCGCATGGGCGGCTAGACCTTCGGCGTGGCCAGGAAAAAGACTCGCGGTGTGACCATCCTCGCCCAGCCCGAGCAGGACCATGTCGAAATAGCCGATATCGCGCAGTTGGCGCGTGTACTCGCGCGCCCCGGCGCTCGCGCCGAGTTCGGCCGGTATCGCATGGATATTCTCGGCAGGAACCGGCACATGGTCGAGCAGTTCCTCATTCGCCATGCAGCTATTGCGATCCGGATCGTCGATGACCAGGCAGCGCTCATCGCCGAAATGGATCTGCCAGCGCTCCCAGCGCGTCTGCGCCTTGCGCAGCATTCGGTACAACTCGCGCGGCGTGTTGCCGCCAGCGAGCACGATCAGAAATCGTCCGCGTCGTGATATCGCCCGGTTTGCGGCATCCAGTATTCGCTTGAACGCTTCCTTTTGCAGCGCCGAGGCATCGGCAACGCCATTCCAGTACACGCCGCCGAAATCCAGCGGTTCGCTGCTCATCTCGGATGCCGGTTGATCGAAACCGCGCGTGTTCTTGCTGTTCGAATTGCTCATTCTTTCTTGATCGCGTGGCCGCCGAATTGATTGCGCATGGCGGCAAGCAGTTTATCGGTGAACGACTCGTCTTCGCGAGAGCGCAGGCGCTCCAGCAGCGAAATCGTGATGACGGGTGCCGGAACATTGAGATCGATCGCCTCGGCCACGGTCCAGCGACCCTCACCGGAATCCTCGACGTACGGTGCAACGCCTTTCATTGATGGGTTCTCTTTCAGCGCGGCAGCTGTGAGGTCGAGCAGCCACGAACGTACCACACTGCCGTAGCGCCAGATTTCGGCGATCTGGGGTAAATCGAGCTTGAATTCTTCCTTGTGGCCGAGGATCGAGAAGCCCTCGGCGTAGGCCTGCATCATTCCATATTCAATACCATTGTGAACCATCTTGGTGAAGTGGCCGGCGCCAACGGGACCGACGTGACCCCAGCCCTTGTCGATATCCGGCGCGAGCGTTTCAAAAATCGGGTGCAGGCGTTTCATCGCGCTCTTGCTCGCGCCAATCATCATGCTGTAACCCTCGGCGAGGCCCCACACGCCGCCGCTGGTGCCGCAATCGACATATTCGATCTTCTTCTCGGCGCAGG
>JBDTOS010000281.1:0-3982 GCA_039933095.1 Dokdonella sp. | reverse complement strand
CAGCTGGACCAGCCATGACGAGCGCAAGATCAACGCCTTCATGCTGCAGTTACCGAGCGGTGTGGTTCACTAACTCATCCGTGAGTTCGAGCGGCAGGCTGTCGCCCTTCCCGGCAGCCTGCAAACGCGGTGCACGGATGCATCGCCCGTCGATCAAGCGCTCAGGCGCTGGGTGCGGCGGAGAAGAGTCCGGAGAGCGCCGGACTCAGGTGTGCTGAAAAAGCAACGGACCGGCTTTTTCAGCACGCTATCTTGAGGCGGCTCAACCTGGAACGAGCAATTTCCCAATTCCGAAGCGATCAATCCTCTTCGTGCCTCGGCTTGTACGCTTCCATCAACTGCTTCTGTACCTGCGCCGGCACGGCTTCGTAGTGACTGAACTCGACCGCATAACGACCCTTTCCGCCAGTGAGCGCCTTGAGCTCGATCTGGTAATCGGAAACCTCGGCGAGCGGCACCTGTGCCTTGACCACGAGTTCGCCGCCACGCAGTGAATCGGTGCCGTTGATGCGCGCGCGCTTGCTGGCGAGACCACCGGTCACATCGCCCATATGCGCTTCGGGCACGTTCACATCCATGTCGACGATGGGTTCGAGCACCAGCGGTTTGGCCTTGCTGATCGCATCAAGAAATGCTTTTTTGCCCGCAGCGACAAACGCGACTTCCTTCGAATCGACCGGATGGTATTTACCGTCGTAGACGATCACGCGAATGTCCTGCAATTGATAGCCGGCGACCGCACCGTGTTCAAGAACCTGCCGCACGCCTTTCTCGATCGCCGGCAGGAACTGGTTGGGAATCGTGCCGCCTTTGACCTGATCGAGAAATTCGAAACCGCCACCGCGTGGCAATGGTTCGATGCGCAGGAACACTTCGCCGAACTGGCCCGCACCCCCAGTCTGCTTCTTGTGGCGGTGATGGCCTTCGGCCTTGGCGCCAATTGTCTCGCGATAGGCGATGCGCGGCGGGCGCGTCAGCACCTCGACGCCGTAACGATCCTTCATGCGTTCGAGCATCAGTTTCAAGTGCAGATCGGACAGGCCACGAACGATCGTCTCGTTGAGTTCCTTGTTGTGCTCGACACGGAAGCATGGATCTTCTTCGCCGAGTTTGTGCAAGGCGGTTGCGAGTTTCTGTTCCTGGCCTTTGTGTGCAGGTTCGACTGCGAGACCGAACATCGGCTGCGGAAACGCGAGCGGCTTGAGATGAATCTGATCCTCGTCGTGCGAATCGTGCAGAACCGCATCGAAGTGGATGTCCTCAATCTTGGCGACGCCGGCAATATCGCCCGGAATCGCCTGTTCGACTTCGACGTGATCCTTGCCCTTGAGCTTGAACAGATGGCCGACCTTGAACGGTTTGCGTCCGTCATCGATCAGCAACTGGGTATCGCGACGCACCGTGCCCTGGTACACGCGGAACACACCGAGCTTGCCGACGAAAGGATCATTGACGATCTTGAACACATCGGCGATCACGTGTTTGGCTGGATTGGGTTCGGCGACCATGGGCTGCGCATTAGCGCCGGTGCCTTTGACGAACGGTGGCGGATTGCCCTCGGCCGGATTCGGCAGCAGCTTTCCGGCAAGGGCGAGCAATTCCTTGATGCCGACACCGTTGCGCGCCGAAACGAAACAGATCGGCACCAGGTGTCCCTCGCGCAGGCATTGCTCGAACGCGTCGTGCAGATCGCTGCCGGACAGCGCCGCTTCCCCTTCTTCGAGGTAACGACCCATGACGGTTTCGTTGATCTCGACAACCTGATCGATGATGCGTTGATGCGCTTCCGCGACTGACGAGAAATCGCTTTCGCCGCTGGGTTTGAAGAAACAATCGACGACCGCCGTGGCGTTGCTCGCCGGTAGATTGATAGGCAGGCATTCGCTGCCGAACTCATCGCGCAACGATTCCACCAGGGCGGCAAGATCGATGTCCTCGGCGTCGATCTTGTTGACGATCAGCAGCCGGCAGTCGCCGCGTGCCTTGGCGTGTTCCATCATGCGCCGGGTCGAATGCTCGATACCGAGCGAGGCATTGACGACGACGGCAACGGTCTCGACCGCATCGAGTGCGGCGAGCGTCTGCCCGCGAAAATCGGTGTGACCCGGAGTATCGATCAGATTGATGTGGCAGTCGGCCATGTCGATCGACGCGATCGCGGTGTTGACCGAATGCTTGCGTTCTTTTTCCATCGGATCGTAGTCGGATACGGTCGTTCCGCGTTCGACCGATCCGCTGACCTGAATCGCGCCGCCGGCCTGCAACAATGCCTCGAACAGGGTTGTCTTGCCCGACGCGGCGTGGCCGACGAGCGCGATGTTTCGGATGCCTTGGGTGGTATAGGACCCCTCGCTGATATGGGACATGAGCGCCTCGCAGATGATGATGAATCGGTTCGAATGGCTCCGGATCGGATCCGGTGTCAGGTCGGCACGGGTGCAAATCGCGCGGTCCAGTCCATCAGAAATGCGCGGGAAGACCGGTTGTCGCCCCTTCGCGAACCCGCTGCCGTAGTCGATAGCCTTGTCCGATAGCGCCGCGCGGTCAAGTGGCAGTGCGATAAAACGGCATCGGTTCGCACACGTCGGGCCATTCCAACGCGGCGTTAACCCGGCATTGGCAACGCCTAAGTATGCTGGCGCACGCTCTCAGAGCATCCTTGGCCAACGAGGCACGCCATCGTTCAGTCGGACCTCCAATCTGTGAATGACGTGCACGCCGTGCGGCGAGGTTCGCGGCTGTCGCACGAAGTCGACGAGGTGCTCAAGTTTGCCGATAGCTCGCGCCCGTGGCAGTTCAGCCTGCGCTGGGAAAAGCCGGAGCGCGATCGGCGTGTGCTGCTGTTGGGCCTGCTGCTGGCCTTGTTGATGACGGTCATCGAACTTGTCGGTTTCGGTTTGGGCATGCGTCATCGGCCACGGCAAATACATCCGGACAGCCCCATCCAAGTCAGCGTAATCGATGTCGCTGAGAACTTGCCGCTTCCGGCAGAACCGGAGCCGCCCGCATTCGTGCAACGGCCGAGCAAGGTATTTGTGGAGCCGCCGAAAATCCGCATCAGGCCGCCGCCGTTGCCGCCTGCGGAAGCGAGTGATGCCATATCGGCACGCATCGGTGCGGCCGCGCCAGCACGCTTGTTCAATCAGGATGGATCAATCGCGTTGCCCAGTGCGCCAACCTCGGTGCCGGCAAAACCCTCCAATCAACAGGAAGTCGGACGCGCACGTTGGGCGGACCTCCAGCATCGTGGCGAAAATCCGCTCGACTGCAAGCGCACACGGTTTGCGAAGGACTACAAGATCGACCAGTCGCTGGGCGATGAGGTGGCCGGCAAGTATCTGAAGTGGATTGGCCTTGCCGATGGCGAGGCGATCGCTCATCGGCAGCAACAGCGCGCGCAACGAGCTGCGGAGGGTTGCGATCCCCCTTGATGCAGCGCCGCCTGCGATCACAACATGCGCTTTAGCTCCGGCATGATCGGCAGCTTGCGCACACGTACTGTCGTTGCGGCGTGGATCGCATTGGCCAGTGCAGGTGCCACGCTGGGCACGCCCATTTCGCCGGCACCCGAGAGTTCGGCAGTCGATTCGACGATCTGTACTTCGACTTCGCGCGGTGCCTGGGCTGCGCGCATGACTTGGTAGTCGCTGAAATTCTGCTGCTGGACCTGGCCATTGGCGACGGTTATCGCAAGATTGAGGGCCGTTGATATGCCGTCGATCGTGCCACCCATCATCTGTGCTTCGAGTCCGAGCGGATTGATGACGCGTCCGACATCGACGACGCAAACCGCGCGATGGATGGTCAACTGCCCGCCGGCGGCCGATACCTCGAACGCGTGTGCGGCATATCCGCCAAACGTGAAATGGCAGGCGATGCCGATGCCGTGCCCATCGGTGCGGTGCTCGCCCCAACCGATCTTGTCAGCACACAATCGCAGGACATTGGCCATGCGGCCGGTATCAAAGTTCGGGCCGCCATC
>JBDTOS010000280.1:0-3983 GCA_039933095.1 Dokdonella sp. | reverse complement strand
GCGTGGCCGCCGTGCGCATACAGATGCATTTCCGCCGGCACCTTCGCCTTTGCCAGCGCCGTGTAGTAGACCAGCGACTGATTCACGCCATCGACGTAATCGTCTTCTGCCTGTATCAGAAACGTCGGTGGCGTCTTGCTGGAAATCGACACATTGGGATTCAATGTGCCTTTGGCAGTGGCGAGATGCCCCGGATAGATCGGCATCGCGAAATCCGGGCGCGCGCTTTCCTTGTCGGCCACGTCCAATGGCGTGTACAGGCGACGCTCGAAGAGCGTGCTCATTTCCGCGACCAGGAATCCACCTGCCGAAAAACCCAGCACGCCGATCTTGTGCGGATCGATGTTCCATTGCGCCGCATTGAAGCGCACCAGCCGCATCGTTCTCTGCACGTCTTGCAACGACGGCACCGATATCTCCAGATTGTGCGGGCGGCAATCGCACTTCCAGACATACGGCTTGCTCGGCACGCGATACTTCAACAGCACGCAGGTGATGCCGTTGGAGGTCAGCCAGTCGCAGGCCTCTGTGCCTTCGAGATCCATCGCGAGTATCTGAAATCCACCGCCCGGAATCACGACCACGGCGGCCCCCGTGCTCTTCCCTTCAGGCGCGTAAACCGTCATCGTCGGCCGGGTCACATTGGTCACCGATGTCACCGTCTTGCCTGCCAACAGTTTCTCGCTCACCTTTACGGTTTCCGGCCCCGGTGCCGGTGGTGATTCGGGCGCCGCGCCTGGCCAGATCGGTATCTGCTTGTGCCGTGTAGCCGGCTCCCAACCGGTCGTCTCGGCCTGCACGCTTGCGCCTACAGCGAATAACGCCAAAGAAACTACCCAAAGCTTCATTTCACTTTTCCTTTCTGGCGCCCGGCCAACGTTGTGAGTTCAGGACTGGAAATCAGGTAGATCTCCTTGCGCCCATCCTGCACATCGTACAAGCCCGATAGCGGGCGCTTCGGTGGCTTTTTTCTGAAACTGTCGCTGACACATTGCGGGAAGCGATACCTGTGCAGCGTCTTGCAGAGATCAGGTTCGATTTCTACCTCCTTCCTTTTTAGCACCGCATTCACGTTGGCCCCTCCCTGCTGCATTTTCCGTTGAATAAATCGGGGACCGCCATATCGGCGCCCATCATTCCGAAAACGGGAGAGCAACATGCAAACCGAAGTCATCCATGGCACCGTCGAAAGCGCCAGCGTCAAACGCAGCAACGAGAAGATAGCGCTGTACGACAACATCGTTTTCCGTCAGTCGGATGGATCCGAGCGACGCGTGGAGACGGTCGCAGTCGCGCCAGCCGTCGCCGCCGCTTTGCAACCCGGAACGCAGGGTCGCTTCTACGCGTACAAGGCACTCGATCACCGAGGGCTCGTCGCCATGCGCACCAAGGATGGCCGAGCCGCCTTCGTCATGCCGAGCGGCAACGAAAAGATCATGATGATCGCGGCACTCGGCGGGCTGCTCTGGCTGGTGATGGTTTTGCTCACGCGCGACGCGATCACTTTTCTCGGACTCGCGATGGCGCTGTTCGGCGGTTTCGCGTGGTGGTCGTACCGCAAGATGCGGATTGAAAACAGGGCGCGTTATGACGCTGATAGCGGGTATCCGCAGACCGACCGCACAAGCTAGTTGCCGACAGTCGACGCCGCTGTAATCTCCGGTATCAGGATAAATAAATCGTAGCTGTAGACAATCCGCTTCCATTCAGAGGGTAGATCGATTCCGCGAAACCGCAGCGCGCGCAGATCGAACAACGTCAGCGTCGTGCCCTCGCTTGCGAGAGCTTTTGCCAACAGCGCATTTACTGCCGGCTTCAGCCATTCGAACTCGGGATAGTTGACGATCGCGAACGCTTCCTTGCCGGTCGGCTTCGCGTATCCACCAAACGTACCGTGCTCACCGCGCGCACCGAGAACCATGATGTGCAGCGACTTGGCCTTTTCTCCATCCGCCAGCTCGGCGACAAAATTGCCGATGTCGCGCACATGCAGCGGGCTGAAACCTTTTCCGGCATGATTGTCGCCGAACTTGAACAGCACGCGCGGCGCCGGATTGCTCTTCTTGAGCGTCTGGTATTCGGCAAGAAAATGCTCCTTGAACAACTCCGCACGGACGCGGTTTGAATCCGGCGAACCATCCGTATTGAGACGATAAATCGTGTTCGACGCCGCCAGTTCGCGGAATAGCCTCTTCGCCTCGGGACCGCCATCGATGGCCAATGCGTCTCCCAGCGGTTGCAGATCACTGGTCGTGGCCGAGATCAGCAAGGCATCGCCCGGATTCGCGGACTTTCGCGCCTTCGCATCAGCCGCCTTGTCCAGCGACTGCAAGGAAGCGATCGCTGCGCGCGACTTCGGACCGGGTTTGGCCGCGACCATGGCATCCAGCAGCACTCCAGCCGCGCCAAGGAATTCCTGATCGAGCCCCCACACCGCAAATGCGTTGTTCCGCGATGCCTTCGCGCATTGCGCAGCCGCATCGTTCTCTTCTCGACCATCCAGAAACGCCATGTTGTTCGGATGCGCCCGCATGCGCGCTGCCAGCCGATCAACACGATCGGGACTGCGCAAATTGGCAGACACGAATTCCGCCGCTTGCGGACCTGCCTCGACTGCGTAGGCGTCCGGGCGCATTAGATTGCAGAGTGCGACGGCAAGCCTCGGAATCTCGTGACTGAAATGATCCTCGCCCACAAACACGAATCGCGACTCGGCGACGGCAGTTGCCAGCACCTCAGCGCCGGCACCCGAGACGCTGTCCTCAGCCAATACCAATGGATGGCGCGCTTCGGTGAGAGCTGCCTCGAAGCTTGGCTTCTTCACAGGTTCCGCCGAGGCAAAGCCACACACCGAAAGGCAGGATAGAAATACCGCGCTCAGGAAAAAGCGCGAAACCCGCCGATGGCGGTAAGCGTTGAACATTGCGATCCCCGTTGAATTGTGCGGCATGGTAGATGCCGGCGAACGACAGATCGTTTAGATCGGAGGCTGACGGTTCTCAGTGTCAGAGTACATTTCGCACGGTGGTAGTCTTGAATCGATTGCCGCTCGTTAGCCATCGTTTTCCGCTCCGCACCGATGTCGGCTTTCAGTTTCTTCGCCGCTTCCGTCCGGTTCGCCGCGATGAAATTGTTCGGGGAAGTCTGAGGTGATTGCCGCCTCCCGTTGCAGCTCTTGCACCCCGACAGTATGATCGCTACGTTGGTGCGTTTTGCAGTGTTTACACCTCTATGGGGAGAGGAAGCATGAAACCGAACCGAGCTGCTTTCGCGCGTGCGGACGTCACGCGACGATATTTTCTGTTGCAGATAACCCTGGCCTTGGCGGCGATATTAATGCCACGTGCCGGTCTTGCGCAGAATACCAACGATGGCTTTGATCCGAATGCGAATGGCACCGTTCGCGCGGTGGTCGTGCAAGCCGATGGCAAGATAATCGTCTCCGGCGACTTCACCACGATTGCCGGGCAGACTCGCAACCGTATCGCTCGTTTGAATCCTGATGGCAGCTTGGACGTCAATTTCGCTGTCACCTCAGTTGATGCCAGCATTTTTGCCGTCGCCGTGCAAGCGGATAACCGTATTGTCCTCGGCGGTTCATTCCTCAATGTCGGTACTTCCGCGCGCAATCATCTCGCCCGGCTCAACTCGGATGGCACGGTGGATACCACGTTCAATCCGAACGTAAACGGCGATATCAACGCGGTGGCCGTTCAGTCCAATGGCAGCATTGTCCTTGGCGGCGCGTTCACCTCGATCGGCGGGCAAACCCGCAATCGTATCGCGCGCATAAGTGCCGCTGGCAGCGTGGATGCGACCTTCAATCCAAACGCATCCAGCTCGGTCGTGGCACTGACCATACAAACTGATGGAAGAATTATTGTAGCTGGCAGCTTTACCACGATTGCCGGGCAGATGCGTAACTCACTTGCCCGGATCAATAGCGATGGTAGTCCGGATATGGCATTCAACCCGAATGCAAA
>JBDTOS010000279.1:0-3990 GCA_039933095.1 Dokdonella sp. | reverse complement strand
TTCGCTGCTACAGAGGCTGGCGCGAGACACTGGCGCGGGTTACCAAATCTTCCTGTGAGGTGGCGAATATCTCTGTAAAGTTCCGCATAAGTAGCGAATTTCAGCGAATCGTGGCTAAACAGCGTTGTTTGATTTCAGGTTGACGCGTGCATAACGCGTACGGCACTATGATGCGTCGATGTGGCAGTAGGTATTTGTATTAGTTAGATTTGTCTCGCGGAAAGCGTATTTTTGCAACAATCTTTGTCGCTGCCACAAGTGAAGTATCTCTTAGAATCGGGTTGGATTGACGCAGCAATAGCGCGTAGATTCCCGCCCTCGCAGGCGTTCTGGCTTGGAACGTCAGAGTGAATTGATGTCCATGCAGTCTCGCTATCAGACAGTTTTGCGCGCAATCGTCTTTGCGCTTTTCCTGCTGGCCAGCGCAGCGGCGTCGGCACAGGTGACGGTTTCCATTGTCGGTAATCAGGGGCTGGCGCATATCTCCCTGACGGATGGTGTTTCGACCTACGTTGCCGACGTAACGATCAGTTTCGATTCGCCGGCCAATCTCACTGTTGCCGAGTTGAATCTGACAGCGAGTCTGGTCAATCCAGCTGATCCGGCGCTGCTCACGCGGTTGTCGAATTGTAGTCCGGCGTGCTTCGTCGACCCGGCGTTTCCGATGCTGGTCACGGTCGAACCGCTCACCCTGCCGCAGATGTTCATGAGCGGCTTCGATCCGAATGAAGCGACAACCGGAAATCTTGATTTTCGCAACACCTATCAGTTCGAATTGCACACCGCAAATATCGACTGCACCGCCGATCCACAGGGCAACTGTCCGACCACGCCGTATCGCCTGTTCAAGGCGCCGGTCGGTGGCAGCTTCAAGGACATAACCACCGACGTGCTCAAGGGCAGTGTGCGTGCGCGCGGTCGCGGTGGTTCGTTCTCCGAATTTCTCATTGTCGAGGACGTACGTGCGTCCTCGACCGTCGAGCAGGGCAAGGCAAACGATCTGCAAGGCCGCATCCAGTCGGCATCGATTCCTGTCTTGCTACAGAGCAATCTACTGAGCGAACTTGCGAGCGTGCAGGCCTCTGTCAGCCTGTTGAACTACGCGGCAGCGATCGCCAACCTCGAGCAGCTGATTGCCGATATTGAAGGCAACGCCGGCACGGCGATCGCAAACGCATGGAGTTCCGATCACACCCTTATCAACGATGCAGGCGAAATGCTGAGTCTGGCGCGGACTCTGCGCTACACCCTGGTTCGGCTGCAGAACGGGAACTGATGCCTGCGTGTCTGAGTGCCTACCTTCCGGACGCGGCGGTGCTCATGCGTGTCCTGGACGAAGGGCGTTCATATCGAATCGGCCGCAGCGCTGAATGCGAATTGGCGATCGATCATCCATCGGTATCGCGATCGCATGCCGAGCTTGATTGCACTGGTGCGGAATGGTTGTTGCGCGATTCCGGCAGCAAGAATGGTGTGCGTGTGGAAGGCCAGCCGGTCAGCGAGACGAGACTGAGCAGCAGCACATGGTTGTCCGTTGGCGAAGTCTATTGCTCGTTTGAACTGCTCGACGCCGCCGCCGCCGCGCAGTTGCGCGCGAACGAGGGCGAACGTAGGGCAACCTTGCGGCGGCTGTCGGCGCAGATATCGCCCGACCTCAGTGTCGACGCACTCATCCCGAAAATGCTCGATGCCGTGCTTGAGCTAGCCGGACTCGAGCGCGGGTTTGTCCTCTATGCCGAACCGGGCGACACGCTGCGCGTGCGCGCCACACGCGGTCTGGATGCGCACGATTTGGCGAATACTGACTTCAACGGTAGCGCAGGCAGCGTGGATCGGGCATTGGCCTCCGGCCGCAGTGTGATCTGTTGCGACACGCTGGAAACACCGTGGCTTGGCACTCGGCCGAGCGTCCGTCTTGGCGGCATCCGCGCCGTCGTTTGTGTGCCGGTAACCATGGGAGGCGATGCGCCCGGCGTTATCTATGCCGATAGTCGCAGGCCGGGTCCCCCGATTACCGCGTTCGATGTCGAACTCATCGAACATGTCGCAGAGCGCGCAGCAACGGCGCTGGCGGCGCGACGCCTGCACGATGAAGTAGAAGGTCTGCTCAGGAACGCCGCAGAAGCAGGATTGCACGCGCCACGCTGGAACGAACTGCGCAACCCGGGAAAATGAGCGGCGCAACCTGAAGTGTCCATTGCGCTGTAGTCCGGACGAGTTCCGCGCTATCGTGGCCGCATGACGATTGACGCGAATGGTCCTGTGCCTGACGCGAGCGACGTACTCGCGACCCGGACCAGCAACCTGGCCTTGTCCGAACTGCGCGCCGGCGACGTGCTCGCCAATCGTTTTCGAATCGAATCCTTGCTCGGCGTTGGCGGTTATGGCGTTGTCTATCGGGCGCGCGATCTGACCCTCAACGTAGACGTGGCTGTGAAGTTGCTGCGCCCGGAACTCGCCCGCCGACCGGAAGCGTTCGAGCGTTTCCGCGATGAATTGCTGCTGGCCCGTCAGGTATCCAGCGCGCATGTCGTACGCATCCACGACATCGCGGTGCATGACGGTTACGCGTTCATCAGCATGGATTTCGTCGATGGCGAGTCGCTCGAACATCGCCTTCTGCGAACCGGAAAGCTGCCGGTTGACGACGCGATATCGATAACCCACGGACTGCTGGAAGGCCTCGCTGCCGCGCATCAGCGCGAGGTTATCCATCGCGACATGAAGCCGGCCAACGTACTGCTCGACAGCAACGGCCAGGCGTTCATTACCGATTTCGGAGTCGCGCGCAGCCTTGCCGCCACGGCGGTCACGCGCACCGGCAGCATCGTCGGCACGCCGGAATATCTTTCGCCGGAACAGGCCCGAGGCGAAACAGTGGATGCGCGCAGCGATCTGTATGCAGTCGGTTTGATGTTGTACGAAATGCTCACCGGCGCGCTGCCGTTCAGCGGTGGCACGCCGGCCGAGACGGTGATCCAGCGCATCGTGCGTCCGCCGCCGTCGCTGGCGAAGGCCTGTCCCGCGCTGCCACCTTGGCTACACGCGTTCAGTGATCGTCTGTTGAAGACCAACCCCGGGCATCGGTTTGCGACGGCGAAAGCGGCGTTGCATGCGCTCGAAACGCGTCATGTGCCGAGACTGCCGGTAAATCGTCGCTTGATTCTTTTGTCGCTATTGTTGCTTGCGCTGATCGCCGGTGGCGGTGCGTGGTTCTGGCAGCATCCTGCCTGGCGCGCCGCTCTGACTCAGGCAACGCGGGTTGCTGCAATTCCGCGCATCGCCGTGCTGCCAATCCGTGCAACGAACGATGCCGAGATTGACGCCATTGCACGCGCCATCGACGAGCATGCTCAGATCTGGCTGCGTGCGGCCGCAGTCGACGCTAGCGTGCCAAGGCGTCGTGTGCTGGACGCGCTTGCACGCCAGACACCGGGCATGAGTGAAGCGGCGTTGTTGCGTCAGTTGCCCGAAATTGCCAGTACCGCCGGTGCAAATCGCGTACTGCATGGCAACTTGATGCGTGAGGGTGCAGGCCTGCAACTGGACTTGTCGTTGTGGTCGGCTGGGTTGGACGGTCCCGTCCCTGTGATATCGATCCACGCTCACGATGCTGCCGCGCTGTTTGCCGCGTACACGCGTGACGCGATGTCTCTATGGGAATCCGCGTCGATTCATCCCGGCCAGCCACCACCAATGCCATCCGCGCGGCTGGTCGCAATCGGCACGGGCCTGCTTGCGCTCGATCAGGGCAACGCCGAAGAGGCGAGTCGCGAATTTGCCGACGTGGCGCAGCACGACCCGGCCTATCCAATCGTGAACGCCGCTTTGCTGCACGCGCAGGAACTCGCGCACCAGGAATCGGCGGCACAAGGTACGCGCGATCGAATACTCGCTCAACCCGCCAACGATAGCAGTCCACTTGGCCGCGAACTCCATGCGGTGCGCGTTCTCGCCGTCTTGCAGGCGGGCGTAGAGCGCGGTGCGCCA
>JBDTOS010000278.1:0-3997 GCA_039933095.1 Dokdonella sp. | reverse complement strand
TCGCTTCAAGATGCGGCGGGATCGTATTGATGTACTCGGTGGTCGGCGTAAACGGCAGATGTCCGCCCGCCCGGCGCGTCTCGTCGACCATGCGCTCGAGCAGGAAATGCGCGCGCTCCGGGCCATCGGCATTGATGACGGCACCGAGCGACTCGGTCCATTCCTGGGTTTCAACCGGATCGAGATCCTGATCGAGAATGTCGTTGAGCTGGTTCATGCGTGATCTCCGGGCACGATGTCCGTCGCAATTGGCTACGGTCACTCGATAATTGTCACAGTTTAGCAGGCGTAACCCGCGATGCCGGATACCAATGACCCAGCACCAACGGCGAGTTCGGGCATCTGCAGAGGGGTACCATTCTCAGCGACGCCCGCACAGCATCTGGGCAACGGGGCCCGCAATCTGCGGGCACGGGTATCGCGCTCAGCCGCGTTCGGATGTTTGCGGCCCAGCCCTGATTGTGGCAGCGTGGCCGGGTCCAACACCGGGGTGTCACGTGGACGAGCTTACCCAGTTGATCGTGGCTGCGCAGGATGGCGACAAGCAATCGGCCGAACGTCTGTTTCGCGCGGTTTATAAGGATTTGCACCGACTCGCCGCGCGTCAGGTAGCGCGCGGCGATGGCGGTGGCATGGGCGGTACGTCGCTGGTCCACGAAGCCTACTTACGCCTGGCCAAGCCGGATGCCCTGGCAGTAAACGACAGCCAGCACTTCTTCGCGGTTGCCGCCCGCGCAATGCGTCAGATTGCCGTTGACCATGCGCGTGAGCGCCTGACAATGAAGCGCGGCGGCGGCATCGCCGCCACGACGCTCGGCGCCGCCGATGCGGCGAGCAGCAATGACGACGTGCGCTATCAGCAGTTGTTCGCGCTGAACGAGGCGATGGAGGCGCTCGACGCGGTCGAGCCGCGTCTTGCCCGGCTCGTGGAGCTGCGATTCTTCGCCGGCTTGACGCTGGAGGAAGCCGGAGAACTGCTCGGCTTTTCGCCACGAACCCTAAAACGCGATTTTCGCCGGGCGCGCGCATTCCTGCATGCGCGCCTGGGGGAAGGAACTGAACTGCATGACGCCGATGACTGAGCAAACCGCGCGTGCTCTCAAGCTGTTCGACGCCTTGGTCGATCTCGATGAGCCAGCTCGCGAGGCCGAGCTTGCGGCGCTGCGTAAACAGGATACCGCGCTCGCCGAAGAGATCGCGCGCATGCTCGCGGCCGATGCGCGATCGAGTGGCGTGCTCGATCAGGGTCTGCCGCTGCTGGCAGCGACGCTTGCGCCGGACCGGGGAGCCTGCACAGCGGAGGTCGCGAACGAGGGACGTTGCATCGGACCATTCACGCTGATCCGTCTGCTCGGTCGCGGCGGCATGGGCGAAGTCTGGCTGGCCCGGCGCAAGGAAGGCGATTTCGACCAGGAGGTGGCGCTCAAGCTGCGCCGCAGCGGCATGGAAAGCGACGACATGCTGCGCCGGTTTGTGCAAGAACGACGAATTCTGGCTGACCTGTCGCATCCTGGAATCGCGCGCTTCATCGACGGCGGCGTCAGCGAGCAGGGCGCCTTGTGGTATGCGATGGAATACGTTGAAGGCGACACCCTGACCGATTACGCCCGCAGCCACCATCTTGGCGTGCGTGAGCGCGTCACCTTGATGGCAGATGTGGCCGAGGTTGTCGCCTATGCGCAAACGCATCTGATCGTGCATCGCGATCTCAAGCCATCGAATATTCTCGTCGACGGCGAGGGCCGCATCCGCCTGCTCGATTTCGGTATCGCCAAACTGCTGCAGGGCGATCACGATGCGCGCGCCACGGCGACGGGCGTGCGCGCGATGTCACCGGCCTATGCCGCGCCCGAGCAGATTTTCGACGCAGCCATCAGCACGGCTACGGACGTTTATGCGCTTGGCGTGGTGCTCTACGAATTACTGACCGGCTCGCTTCCGCACGAGCGCAGCGGCGCGACCCTCGAGTCGCTGGTGGAAATGGTGCGCCATGAAACGCCGCTGCGCCCCAGCGCGCGGTTACGCGAGACTCCCGACTCGGCGACGACAACGCTTGGTACTGGTTCCAGCACACTGCCGCGTTTCGCGCGCATCGTGGCGGGAGAACTGGACACGATCGTGGTGACCGCACTGCGACCCGAGCCTGAACGCCGATACGCGTCGGCCGCGGCGCTCGCCGAGGATCTGCGCCGCTGGCTCGATGGACGTCCGGTCGCCGCGCAGCCGGACACCGCGACCTATCGCATGCGCAAGCTTGTCGGACGCCACCGGATTGCCGTTGGCAGTGCGAGCGCCGTTCTGCTGGCCCTGATCGCCGGTTTCGGTACCGCACTCTGGCAGGCGAACGTTGCGCGCAAGGCGGCACAGCGCGCCGACGCCGAGGCGAAAAGCAGTGAACACATCGCAAACTTCGCGCTTTCCATGGTGCACGAGCATTACGCCTACGGTCGCCAGACGGCGGAACCACGAACGCCCCAGCAAATGCTGATCGCGAGTATCGACTCGGCTCGCAAATCGCTCAAGGACGATGACCGCGCGCGCGCGACCATTCTGGGCAAGCTGGGCGAAATTCAATCGGCGATCGATAGCCCGGCACGTGCCGAGTCGGCAGTGGTCGAGGCCCTGCAATTGACCCGCAATCTGTTCGGCGATGCCGAACCGGAAACTGGCGACGCGCTCGTCGCGCTGGCGACAGTCAGGGAACAGGGCGATCAACTCGTCGAAGCCGAAGCCTTGCTGCACGAAGCGTTGACGGTATACCCGCGCTCGCCTGGCAACGAGCGATCCATCGCCATGACACGGTCCCGGCTGGCAAGCATCCTGCGCCGCACTGGACGCATTGATGACGCGATTCACGAACTCGATCTGGCCCGCGCCAGCGCCGAGATCGGCTATGGGGCCGCTCATCCCAACACGATCGAGCTGACCGGCAATGGCGCGATGCTGCTCGAACAGGTCGACCGCCTGACCGAAGCGGAGGCTGGATTCCGCAGCGCCATTGCAGGCTATGAGGGCATCGATGCCAACTTTCCGCGTTTGATGGGCCCTCTGTCCAAACTGGGTTTGCTACTCGCTCGAACCGGTCGCTATGGCGAGGCACGCGCATCGATGCAACGCGCGCTCGCTGTCGGCAGGCGCCAGACCGCTGATCCGCATGTCGCTTCTCTCACTGTCGATTACGCCGAATTCCTGCGCCGGATCGGCGAAACCGAGGCTGCGGAGCGGGCGCGCGACGCCATCGACATCAAGCTGCTGAGTGATCGTCCGATCCAGCGTAGCCGCCTGCTGCGCCTGAACGCGCAACTGCTCAGCGACCGCGGTCGCCATGAAGACGCGTTGAAGGAGTTCGATCGCGCGACAACCACATTGCAGGGCGCCAAGGGCGATTTCACCGATACCCGGGCAAGCCTCGATCTTGATCGCGCCGATGTGCTGATCGCGGCCGGTCGTTGGATCGAGGCTGGAAGCGCCGCATCCAGCGCGAGAGAAAGCCTCGCTGCGGAGACACAACCGCCCACGGATCTGCGCACCGAACTGGCGCGAATCAATGCGCGGATCGCCGCGCATGACGGCGATTTGGCGGGTGCGGAGAAAACTCTTGCGAGCACCATCGATTCGCTGACTTCGATCACCGGCCCCGATACGATCGAGGTTGTACGGCTCGAATCTGATCTTGCAGACGTGATTGCGCGCACTCCGGGCCGCGCTGATGAGTCTGCACGCAAGCATGCCTCAGCGCGGACGCGTCTTGATGCACTCGGTGTCACGCCGACGTGGGCAAGCTGAGCTCAAAATCTGACGCGACCCGCCTTGAGAGGCCACGCGAGCAAACCTGACGAGCAGCTATTCCGCCGGCCCGCCCTGCATTTCGCGAATCTGCGCCTCGACGGTGGCGATCGCGGTCATGTTGACGACGCGGCGCACGGTTGCTGCGGGCGTCAGGATATGCGCGGGTTTTGACAGGCCCATCAGGATCGGGCCGAGCACGACGCCTTCG
>JBDTOS010000277.1:0-4006 GCA_039933095.1 Dokdonella sp. | reverse complement strand
CGTCGCGCTCCCAGACCAGGCCAAGCTGACGCTGCGCATCGCGCCGCTTGAGCAGACGGATCAACGTGTCCCTGTCGAGATGGTCGTACTGCGTCACGGTTTCCCCGGTAGTGTCGCGCGGCAGGCCCGAGTTTATCGCACGGCGGCAGGGGTGCCGAGAGTGTGGTCGTTGTCGCCGCCGTTCCGGTCAGGCCGCCGCTCGATGAATCGCGCGCAGTTCGGCGACAGCGGACAACGGTTTGCTGCCAAAACCGGCAACCGCATCGATATCGTCATCCCGGGATTGCCGGACATCGTGATCGAAACGAAGTCCTAAGCTTGCTTCTCGCCCGGCACGTAGCCGCGTTCGAAGTATTCTTTTTCGGTGCCCACGTCTTCCACATCGTGACGGCGCCCGTCGATGACGCTCTGCGCGGCGAGAATTCCCATTTCCAGTGAGTGGTCCTGGTTGGTGTAGCGGAAACGTCCCGGGCGGCCGATGGCGTAGAAGTTCTCGAAACTGTCGAGCCAGGCAATGATGGTGTTCAGGTGCGTGCGGTACGTCAGGTCATAGATCGGGTAGACGTATTGCTGTTTCAGGTGCTCCACGCCGGTCACGTCCTCGCGCTTCAGGAAGCCGAGTTTCTCCAGCCACGTGATCGTAAGGTCGAACAGGTCGTCTTTAGACTTGTTCCAGATATCGTCGCCCTCGAAGCAGAAATACTCCACGAACAGTGACGTGTAACCCGGCGGGCACATTTTCTCACTGAAGTTCTTCATTTCCGAGAAGCGGCCGAACGGGATGGTCTTGTCCGGGAAGTACACCCAGTTGTCGCGCGACACGCGGTCCTTTTTCACCGTCAGAAACAGGTACACCTGTGAACGGAACTTGAGCGCCTTGGCGGATTCCAGCACTGCGGCGGGCGGTGACGGATCGAACAGTTTTACAGCCTGCGTGATCGACACCGAGCTGATGGTTGCTTTCGGGGAATAGGTCTTGATGCCCTCGGCCGTCTTCACGTCCACGCCGGTAACGCGCTTCCCTTCCCAGCGGATCTTGGTCGGCTCGCTGCTGGTAAGCACGATGCTGCCCTTTTCGCGGATGCGCTTCACGATCGCCTCGTAAATGGTACCGCTGCCGAACTCGGGAAAATAGAAGATATCGACCAGCGACTTGGCCGATGGCTGCTTCATGAAAATCTTCTTCAATGTGGCCCCGATGCTCAGGCCACCGATGCGCTGCAATGCCCAGTCCTTGCTGATCTTCGTGCATGGGATGCCCCAGATTTTCTCGGTGTAGTTGAGCATGTTGAACTCGGCCAGCGAGCGGCCAAAGTTCACTACTGCGTAGTCCTCAAACGAGTTGATGGGACGCGGGCCGACGGCCTTGCAGACCTTCTCGTACAAGAAATCGATGAGCACGCGCGCGGCGCGAAACGGACCCATTTGCAGCAGCACGTTCCCAAGTCGCACCGGATAGAAGTAATACTTGCCGTCGACATAGAAGCGCGTCAGGCGGTTCACGGTCTTCCACTCTTCTCCCAGCAGATCCTCGATAAAGTCATAGAGATACTTGTTCTTGCTGAAGAAGCGGTGCGGTCCGATGTCGGTGCGGTACGTGCCCTCGGGGCGCTTGAATTCCAGCGTCTTGGCCAATCCGCCGACCATCTCGGCTTTCTCTATGGTGGTGGACAGGATGCCCTTGCGGGAGAGCTCCATGGCGGCAGCCATACCGGCCGGGCCGCCGCCGAGAATGAGGATGGATTCACGGGAGCTCATCGGTTCAGAGGACGATGGGGCTTTGCGGGACTTGGAAAAGAGGAGGGGAAAAGGAGGGACGGGAAAAGGGGACGGAGGGATTATCCGTTTGAATCGACGCCGCAGAAGTGATCCGTGCCTGCGTCGATTCTGGGTGGTCGCCCAGGTCCGCGCAGGGCGTCGAAGTTTTTGCCATCGATGATCAGGGTGCGCAACGGTGCGTCGCCGTGACTCAAGGCCACATCGAGATCGAGCGCAACGTAATCGTCGTTGACTGCATGATCCTGCACCTCAGCATCGTCGCGCTCCCAGACCAGGCCAAGCTGACGCTGCGCATCGCGCCGCTTGAGCAGCCGGATCAACGTGTCCCTGTCGAGATGGTCGTACTGCGTCACGGGTTTCCCGGTAGTCGTTGCACGGCAGGCCCGAGTTTATCGCACGCGATGGGTTGTGGACTGGAGCCGGAACGGCCGTCGTCGACGCAGCCGTGGCCGCAGCAAAGCCGAGGTTATGCGTTTGCGCTGCGCTTTTCGCGTGCGCCTTTCGCGCGCCGGCTTACGCTCGGTTGTGTGGTGGTTGGCTGCACGGTCAGGCGCAGGCCGAAGGCGAGCAGGATCGTGCCGAGCGTATCGAGGCGTGGGTTGCCCTTGTCCGATAGCGTTCGGTAAAGCGTTTCGCGATTGAGGCCAGTGCGGCGCGCGAGTTCGGTCATGCCGAGCACGTCGGCAGCGGCGCGCAAGCCCAGTGGCAAGGCCCGATAGTCGCTGTCGGCCATCACGTCGGCAAGATAGCCGGGCAGGTCGTCGGCTTGCAGATAGTTCGCCGCGTCGAAGCGGACGCTAGCGGCGGGCTTGGTAGTCTTTCCAGTAGTCGCATGCATGTTCGATATCTCGTGATTGACTGCGCTTGCTGCCTGCGCACAGCAACAGCACCAGCGTCGCACCGTCCTGACCGCAGTAGACGCGATAACCGGGCCCGCTGTCGATGCGCAACTCGAACACACCGGTGGCGACAGTTTTCCAATCACCGCGATTGCCACCCTGCATGCGCGTGATGCGTGCGGCAACTGCCTGAATCGCCTGACGGTCGCGTTGCGCCGCGATCCATTCGCCAAACGGGCTGCGCCCGTCGACGGTCAAGTATTCGCGTACATCGACGATCGTCATTGTAGCCTAAAAGCTACTTGGGTACGCGCGAGACACAGAATCAGGCCGCAACTCGATGAATCGCACGTAGTTCGGCGGCAAGCGTGCGTTCGGCATGCCAGAGATCGAATTCCTGTTGCATGCGCAACCACAACTGCGGCCCGTTGCCGGCAAGTGTGCCGACGCAAGGCTATTTCCGGCGTGAGGCGGATGCCTATCACATTGTCCGCAGAAAGCGGTTTGGTTGCGCGGTTTTGCCGAGTTTGGATCTTGAGTCACGGTCAAAGTTACCGTCAGCGGCGCTTCTTGCTACGAGACGTTTTCGCTTGAGCGCCGATCAGAGTGCGCGCCACTTGGCGTTCGCGATGCTCGAACGCATCGTCGAACTGATCCAGTTCGCGCTTGCTCATGCCAATCGACGCACCGACTTCACGCCATCGGGTCACGGCACGTTCTACCTCGCCCAGGATGCGAACGGCATCTTCGCGCGGGAGGCGAAAGTAGGGCGTCACCGACATGAGTGCATCGATCGACGCCGCAGGTCCGGTGTCTTCCGCTATCCAGGTCTTCAACTCGCGCGCGCGCTCGGGAAAGGGGTTGATGTCGAACGCTGGCGCCAATCGCCATTGCCCGAGTTGCTCATGAAGGAAGGCGTGGTTGTGCAGGTGATCATCGATGTTGGTGATCAGGATTGAGAATGCGATGCGTCGCCACAGCTCTTCACTGTCGGCCTGCGGTTGCGCGCCATGTTGACGCAACGCATCGACGATTTCGGTGTACGAGTGTTCCGTCGTATCGGCTGCTGTATCGACACCGAGCATCGTAGCCGCTGATAGATACATCAAGCGCCCGCCGCCGTCGGGTCGATCGAAGCGGCGTATCAACGCCACGGGTTGACCGTCGCTGACAACGAGTCGGGCCTGCGCTGCTTCGATACCGGCCGTGCGCGCCAACATGAGAGCCAGCACCTCGCCTTTTGTCACGGCCCGATCGTCTTCGACGCTCGGAAATTTTCCGATGGAAAGTCTTCCGTCGTCATCGATGACAGAGCATTTCGGACGCAGGCCACCGAGCGATGTGCCGCGTCCGCGCAGGAACGCGAGGTCCGCCAGGGTCTCGGAATT
>JBDTOS010000276.1:0-4023 GCA_039933095.1 Dokdonella sp. | reverse complement strand
ACATGGCAGGCAGTGCAACCCGAGGAGCGATAGTCGCCGGGGTTGTCATTGGTGCCGAGGAACCACAGCAGCGGATCGTTAAGTCGGGTCTTGGCAATGTTCAACACCGGGATCGCAACACGACTGCCGGTGCCGGGGCCGCGATTGGATTGGCGGATGTCGGGCTTGCCGGGTTCTTCAAGGCGCTGCAACAGGCCGGTCGAGTTCGGCAGGCCGATCTCGGGAAACTGACTGACGATATTGCGGCCGCCGCGCTCGAACACGCGAAAGATATCGGCTGGCGGAGTGATCTCCCATGCAGGAAGCGGATCGATGGACGGTAATACGCCGTGGCGATCCATGTTCTCGTCGTTCGGCATCGCATTGACCGTGCGCGCCGCAACGCGCGTATCGGTATAGGCCTCGCCGAGGATTGAATGCTTGTTCGGAAGGATGCCGTTGTTGTATGCGGCTGCACCCCAGAACATCGCTGCGTTCGCCATCAGGCTTTTCTCGTTCGCCTCGACAATGCCGAGATGGCAGGCGCCACAGGCTGCGCGAGCGACGCGCAGATCGCCGGGATTGATGAAACGAATGAAGTCGGCGCTCTCCTTTTGCAGCCATGTGTAGCTGCGTTCGGGATTTGCGCTGCTCGGCCAGTGCTCGGCATTGGCCGGCAACACATGGGCGTGATCCATCGCGGCGCGATACGGTTCGGGATACGCGCGCAGCACAGCTGGTGTGCGCGGATCGCGCGCAGCAACAGTTCCAGCAGGAGCAAACACGGTTGCATCGCCGCCATGGCAATCGCTGCAACCGAGCACGACGGCCGGGCTGCGATGCATGGTTTTCTGGTCGGATTCGCTGTGGCAGCTGACGCAGCCGGAGGATTTGCTTTCGGCGTCGGCGGTGTTTTGGGTGAATGGTGCGACGGGTGCAGACAACGTGACCGATGCGGATTCGTCGGACGCCCACGCCATCGATGCGATCAGCAAAAGCAAAAGCAACCAGCGAGGCTCGATGTGTTTCATCTACGCGCCCCTAGTAAGTGAAAATCAGATTGACGAGCACGCTGTAATAGCTGCCATCGTTGCCATACAGCGACTTGATCCAAGCGCCCGGAATCAGCCACGCGCCCGAAAGGCGAATCACCGCGTTCTGGGTCGCGAACGGGCGATAGATCCACGCGAGCGACAAATCGGTACCGATCTCGCGTGGAATATCGTCTTGCGCACGCAACGTTTCGAGCACCGCAGTCGAATCGAACCATAACTGGTTCACGTTGGCCGACAGGCGCGAGCGTGGCGACAACTCGGCATCGAGACCGACACCGAGCAGGCGCAATCCGGGGTTGTCGAAATTCGACTGACCTTGTTCCTTCGACGAACGCAGGTCCGGCAGCAGGCCATTGCGGCCGGCGAGGGTGACGATGCCGCCACCGATCAGCGGAATATTCTGGCGGATCCAGAAACTGGTGTCGGCACCGGCGAAGATTGGATTCTCAAGAATCGCATCGAAACCGGTCGAGCGGCTATCGTAGGGATCGCGATCACCGCTCGCGTACGCAGCGGAAACTTTCGCGCGCAACCAGTCGAAATCCATCGATGCCTCGGCGGCGAAAAATCCGGCGCGGATCGTGGTCGAGCGATCGACGAATACGCCGACATCGTTGTGGCCGAACGCGCCGTACGCAGACACGGTGAGGTTAATTCGTCCGAAATGACCGTCGCCGTTGTAGCCGAGATAGGCCACGTCGTACGTTCGCGGAATTTGCAGACCAATCGCCGCCGGTCGTTGCAGCAAACCGTTGGAATCGTAGAACTCGTGATCCTCGCGATTGCGGTTGTAGATCACGGTCGCCTGCGAAGTGAAACCGAGGCTCGGGAAATCCTGCCGATAAAGATTTGCGACAAACACATCATCGTGGCGCGGGGCACGGGTGACATCGTTCAAACCGGAATTGAGATCCTTCTCCAACCGCCGAAACCAGGCGAAGTTGTATTGCCAGCGGTTGTTGTCGCGATTGCCGAAAAGGCGTACTCCGGGTTGCGAATCCTGAAACACGAAGCCGCGGAAATCCGACGAGAACGGCTGGATTCCGACGCGCAGCGAATCGAAATCGTAGCGGTCGCTGACATTGCGCAGATGCTTGTCGACGAACAACTCCTGCACGCCGATGAAGCCATCGTCGCGCGCCGTACCGCGCGCCGGATCGGGTTGCAGGGCGCCGGCTTCGCGCGTGTCGACACGGTTGTAGTTGAACGCGAGCGCGGCCTTGAATTCGAGTTCGGGTGGCTTGAAGCTGGTATCGCCTATGAAGTAGTCGGCGCTCGCAATGAATGTCTGGCTGAGTATCGTCTGGCGACCGCGTCCGATCGCGCCGAGCTCGCCTGGATCGGTCGATCCCTGCAAGCCGACCGGCGTCGGTAACGAGCGCGGTTCAACTACCGTATCCGCAATCAAGCCAAGCACGAGAAACTCATCGTCGCCGCGAATCGGGATGTCGCCCTTGAACACGTTCTGGTTGTACGGATCGAGCGGCGAGTGCTTGAAACCGAGCGATTCCATGATGCGCCAACGATCCGGCACGGCAACGAAGCTGCCGGCCTGATCGACCGGTGCCGGTTCCAGCGCATCGGGATTGCGGATGATCGGCTGCGGCAGCGGCTCGTATGGGTGTCCGGGCCGACGGCGCGAAATCGTCGAGCGATACGGATCGTAGGTAACCGCAGGCAACACGCCAAACAGTTCGAGCACGTGCACCGCACCGCTTGCACTTGCGCCCTGCGTCGGCATCGCTGCGCAGCCAAACAGGAAGACGATCGTCGCCCAACGCAACGATACGGTGCGCACACCGATATGTCCGAATACGTTTCGTCGGCCAAGACTCATCTCAGCGTCCCCCGCACGGATCGGATTCGTTGCTGTCGATGAACGGCGCTTGCGGACATTGCACATAGCGCAAGTGCGTATTGCCCGGTGCGAGCCGATCGACGCGCAGCGCCGGCGGCGCATTCCCGATCGCTCCGCCCAATGCCGCACCCGCTTGATCGAGTCCGAGAAAGGCGACCATATCGTCCTGATCGACGCCATCGCCGGAAACACCGATTGCGCCGACCAGCATGCTGCCGCGGTAAATCGGCACGCCGCCGGGGAATATCTGAATACCGGTACCCAGTCGCGGTTCGGCTGAGCAGGTGGTGACGTCGCTGAGCGCGGGTAATGTACGGCCATCGACAGAGACGCTCAGCCCGACTTGCTGCAAATACCAGGCGATATGCAGCGCGATCGCGTTGTAGGCAACATCCAGTTGCAGGCCATCGTTGAACGGGCTCCAATTTGTAAATGGACGTCCAAATGGTCCCGGCGGATTGCCGTCTATGCCATCCGGGTAGAACGGCCGTGCCAGGTTGCCGATCGCGCGAACGCTAAACGCATTGTTTGTATCGCCGAGCGCAGTCGGGAGGCCGAGGAATCCACGTGCGGCGCCGACGTAGTTTCCGATCGGCGACTGACCCACGCTGGTCAGTGCGACGCTCGCGTTGGCGAGGTCGACGTTCGCACTGAAATAGTTCGCATCCGCTTCGGCGTTGAGAACGCCAGCGGCATCACTGGCAGAAAGCAGCACGGCAGTGCGTGCTTTCTGGACGGCGACATCGATGCCGAACAACGGGGCATCACGACTTTGCACGAGACCGAGCACGGCACCATTGCGATCGCTGACACTGACGGTAACGCGTGCCGTGGAGCCGAGCGGCTGGCGAATCTGCGCGCGCGCGTGGGCGGCGACGCGCAGCGCTTCGGTCAACAGTCCACGTACTTCGGCTTCGCTGAGCGCACCGGCACCATCGCTCGCCGCTTGCGGCGGATAACGGTTGTTGCCGCTACCGTCGTCGAGCACGAATGCATCGAATCCGCTGAATTCACTGCCTGCCGGGCGGACCCCGGAGTCGTTCTGGCCGAACGCATGACCCACCGCAATCGCCGCACCGACATAGCCAGGCACCGCTACCAGCGCGCCGTCGCCAATTCCGAGACTCGCGG
>JBDTOS010000275.1:0-4031 GCA_039933095.1 Dokdonella sp. | reverse complement strand
CGCGCTTGCGTAAGAAGTTTTGTCCTGACGACAATGTCCGCCGGCTCCTTATCTGGCACGATTCAAGGCATCCGAAATTTTCGGCAGCTGCCCGCATTCACTGGAGAAAGACCGATGATGATCCTGTCCGGCTGCACCCGTCCCCGATTGCTGGCTCGTTTGCGCGTGCTCGCGAAATTCGCGGTCGTGCTGATCGGCGCGTGTGCCATCACGGCATCGCATGCACAGGTGCGATCGCTTTCGGAGCAGACAAGACAATTCGTGAAATACGCACAGCCACTGATCGCGATCACCCACATTCGCGTGATCGACGGCAACGGTACCGCGGCGAAGGACGATCAAACCGTTGTGCTGCGCGACGGGCGGATCGATGCGGTTGGCAAGGACGTGGATGTTCCGCAGGATGCGACGCTGATCGACGGCAGCGGACATACGCTGATTCCGGGTCTGGTCGGCATGCACGATCACATGTTCTATCCGGCGCCGAGGGTGAATCCGGACGCGAAGGATGCGCTGTATCCGGAGCAGGGATCGAGTTTCCCGAAACTCTACCTCGCTGGCGGCGTGACCACGATTCGCACGACCGGCAGCGTCGAGCCGTACACCGATTTGTCGCTCAAGCAGGCGATCGATGCCGGGAAAATTCCCGGCCCGAAGATGCACACGACTGGGCCATACCTCGAAGGCGTCGGCAGCTTCACGCCGCAGATGCACGAGTTGACCGACGCGGCCGATGCGGCGAGCACGGTCAACTACTGGATTGCCGAGGGTGCGACGTCATTCAAGGCGTACATGCACATCACCCGCGCCGAGTTGCAGGCGGCGGCGCAAGCCGCGCATGCGAAGGGAATCAAGATCACAGGTCACTTGTGTTCGATCGGTTTTCGCGAGGCAGCCGATCTCGGAATCGACAACCTTGAGCACGGTCTGGTCGTCGATACCGAGTTTGTTCCAGGCAAGCAGCCGGATGTGTGCCCGGATACCAAGCTGGCAGCGACCGAACTGACCAAGCTGACGATCGACAGTCCGAAGCTTCAAGAGCTCATCCATTTTCTGGTTGCGAAAAAAGTGGCGATCACCTCAACCTTGCCGGTATTCGAGACGTTCGTGCCGGGCCGCGCACCGATCGACAAGCGCGTGCTCGCGGCGATGCTTCCGCAAACACAAGTGGAATATCTACAACGCCGCGAGCAAGTCGCCAAGTCGAAGGAATCGCCCTGGGCCGATTTGTTCAAACTCGAGCAGGAATTCGAATACGCGTTCGTGCAACACGGTGGCACCTTGCTCGCCGGCCTCGATCCAACCGGCTACGGCGGTGTGATCGCCGGCTATGGCGATCAGCGCGAAGTCGAGTTGCTCGTCGAATCCGGATTCACGCCGGTACAGGCCATCCAGATCGCCACGATGAACGGCGCGCGCTTCATGGGTGAAGAGAAAAATATCGGCTCGATCGAGACCGGCAAGGCCGCTGATCTCGTGCTGATCAAGGGAAACCCCGCGACAAACATCAAGGACATCGAGAACGTCGAAGTCGTGTTCAAGGATGGAGTCGGCTACGACCCGGTAAAGCTGGTCGACGCGGCCAACGGTACGGTGGGATTGCGCTAGAAAGGTTCTGAGTCCGCGCAGGGGTGTTTCGACATGGGGCGTTCACGTTTCTGATCTGCGGAGATTTGCCTGTAAAACGCGCGCCGGTTATTCACGGCGAAAATACATTGACCCCTTCTGGCGGTGCAGGCATGCTTCGGCTGGTGGGCCTAGCGGGAGTAATCCGAACGGCGGATAAGGCGATGCGCAGTGAGGGTTGATCAGAAGGCCTCGCGCTGCTTGTCTTTCCTGCCGTTCGCACGATCCGCTCGCCGCACGATCGGCAGCGCACAATTACGGGGAGAATTCAATTGAAACAGGTTCTGTTGTCAGCACTGGTTGTGCTGTTGTGTGCGGGTGCAGGCAATAGCGCAGCCCAGAATGTGTCGAGCACGCCGGGGGCTTCATCGACTCCGACTTCCGCCGGGAAGCCTGTAGAGCTTGCGCTATCGCGAGCCGGTAGCAAGGTATTCGACTTGCGCAATCTGCCGCACACGCCGCCCCCGCAGCGTTATCGCGATGAGCGCGAAGAACCGGAGATCGTTCCGTTCGCGTTGCCGGGCGGACCCTCTGCGCCGGTAACGCCAGCGACCCCGGTTCCGACCGCGCCGGCACCGTCGCCTATCGCAAATTTCCTTGGCCTGGATTTCGCCACATGGGGTGCGGGTCGACCACCCGATACCGTCGGCGATGTCGGCCCGACTTACTACATCCAGGCCGTCAATACATCGATCGGTATCTATCTGAAATCGACCAATGCCCAGGTCGCCGCGTTCACGTTCAACACCTTCATGAGCCAGGGCAGCTTCGGCAATCTGTGCGATACCGCCAACTTCGGCGATCCGGTGATCCTCTACGACACGTTCGAGGGTCGTTGGGTGATTACCGATTTCGCATTCACGCTCGATGGCGGCGGCAACGTCAATCCTCCCGGTAGCTTCCAGTGCTTCGCCGTCTCCAAGACCGGCGATCCGGTAACCGGCGGATGGAACTTTTATTCCCTGGCCATCACCGACGCGCTCAACGACTATCCGAAGTTCGGTATCTGGCCGGATGGCATCTACATGTCGGCCAACATGTTTGCTTTCCCGTCCGGCGGAGCGTTTCAGGGAACGCGCGTTTGGGCGCTGAACAAGGCACAGATGTATGCAGGATCGCCGACCATCCAGGTCGTGCAGTTCAGCCCACCCGCTGCCGAATTCACCCTGATGCCGGCCAACGCGCGACTGCAGATGGGCACACCGCCCCTCGGATCACCGAATTACTACAGCGTGGTCTGGCAGTTCACCAATGCGGTATCGGTCTACAAGTTCCATGTCGACTGGAACAGCATTTCGCTGTCGTCGTTTACCGGACCATTCTTGTCCATCGCTCCGGCAAGTTGGGCCCAGCCGCCGGCGACGGTTCCGGCTCAGGGTGGTAACGCCAACGACACGCTCGCTTTGCGTCTGATGATGCAGAACCAGTACACCAACATCGGCGGCGTTGAATCCTTGTGGGACAGCCATACCGTGCTTGGCGGCGCGGCATCAACGGCGGCACCTCGCTACTATCAGGTCAACGTTACCGGTGGCACGGTAGCGGCAAATACTACGCAGGCGTTCACCCACGCGCCGGACACAACGGTGAATCGCTACATGTCCAGCGTCGCGGTCAATCGCGCCGGTGACATGGCGATTGGCTACAGCGCGTCGAGCAGCACGCTCATGCCCGCGATCCGATATGCGGGCCGTTTGTCGACCGATCCGGTGAACACGCTTCCGCAGACCGAGACTTCGCTGGTCGAGGGCACGGGCGCACAGAATACGAGTACGCGCTGGGGCGACTACAGCGCGATGTCGGTCGATCCCGATGGTTGCACATTCTGGTACGCCAACGAGTACTACATCGCGGTTGGCGGCAACTGGCAAACACGGATCGGCTCGTTCGCGTTTCCGTCGTGCACGCCGGCGGGCAGCGGCACTTTGCAAGGAACGGTCACCGCCATGTCCGGCGGAGCTCCAATCAGTGGTGCAACGATCACGTTCGGCAGCCGAACGACGACTACCGATCCGAGCGGCTTCTACCAGTTCACCAATATTCCATCCGGTACCTACCCAGGCATTACCGCGAGCAAGCCCGGTTATGTCAGCAGCAGCGCAACCAGCATCGTGGTGGCGGACTCGACGACGACCACGAAGGATTTTTCGCTGGCAAGCGCACCGACCAGCATGTGCACTGTTGACACGGCGCAGGCGGATTTCCAGATGGGAATTCCGACCAATGTCGATTTTCTTTCCAGTCCGGGCGATGTTCTGTTGCTCAATGCCGCGAATATCGACCAGCAAAACACCGCCGTTACGACCAGTGGCTTCGGTGTCACCAGCACGGCATGGGCGGCACAGACGTTTACTGCCGGCGTCACTGGGCAACTCACTCAGGTCGATGTGGATCTGTTTTGTAGC
>JBDTOS010000274.1:0-4032 GCA_039933095.1 Dokdonella sp. | reverse complement strand
GCGCCTCGCCATCGTCGGGCACCTCTTCCTTGTACTGGCGGTAGATGCGCTTGGGTTCGAAGAAGATCACCGGATCGGGATCGCGAATGGACGCGAGCAACAATCCATACGCGCGCCCCGGTGACGACGGCAGCACGACACGCAGGCCAGGCACATTGGTGAAGATCGCTTCGTTCGCCTCCGAGTGATGTTCCGGTGCGCGAATGCCGCCGCCCCATGGCGCACGCCATACGGCCGGCACCGTCAACCGCCCGCGCGTGCGGTTGCGCATGCGCGCGGCGTGGCAGATGATTTGTTCGAGCATGCCGTAGATGAAGCCTTCGAACTGCGCTTCGGCGACCGGCTTCATGCCCTGCGCGGCAAGGCCGACAGTCAAACCCGCAATCGTGGTTTCGTCGAGCGGCGTGTCGATGACGCGGTCGGGGCCGAACTTGTCGAGCAAACCGCTGGTGGCACGGAACACACCACCGTTGATGCCGACATCCTCGCCGAGCACGACGACGCTGGCGTCATGCTTCATTTCCCAGGCCAGCGCCTGGGTCACCGCTTCGATCAAGGTGATCTGTGCCATCAGTCGTTCGTCCCGTGATCGCGTGTGCAAAGGTTGTCCAGATCGGCGTTGCTCAGATCAAGCATGCGATTTCTCCGGTGCCATCGCTTGCGCTTTCTGCTCGACAAGATCGGTCGGCAGTTCCGCATAGGTGTAGTCGAACATCGCCTCGATCGGTTGCGATTTGGTTTCCAGGTAGGCGTTGACTTCGGCGTCGACGTACTGAGTGCATTGCTCCTTCCACTTTTCCTCCTCCTCGTCGCCCCATGCGTTGAGCGTGGTCAGATAGGCCTTCATGCGCCGCAACGGTTCGCGCTCCCATGCGGCTTTGACCTGCTCATCGGGGCGATAGCGGCGCGCATCGTCGGCGGTCGTGTGATCGGACAATCGATAGGTCACCGCTTCGATCACCATGCCGCCGTGACCGTGGCGCGCGCGCTTGATCGCGTAATCGAGTGCGGTGCGCATCGCGATCAGGTCGTTGCCATCGACTTGCAGGCATTCGAGGCCAGCCGCGATGCCTTTCTGTGCAAGCGTCTTGGCGCCGGTTTGCGCCGAGCGTGGCACCGAGATTGCCCATTGGTTGTTGACGATGATCGCGACCAGCGGCAGCTGCATCGCGCCGGCAACGTTGATCGCGCTGTTGAAATCGGCCTTCGATGAACCGCCATCGCCGACCGTGCACACGGCCACGCGCGGCTCCTTGCGAATCTTGAACGCGAGGGCCGCGCCGGCTGCGTGCAGGCATTGCGTGCCGATCGGAACGCACCACGGAAAATCGTGCTGCGGACCGGAAAAATTGCTTCCGCGTTCGTCGCCGCCCCAATACATCAACAACTCGCGCGGTTTCACGCCGCGATGAAACTGCGCGCCGTATTCGCGATAGCTCGGCGCGAACACATCGTCTTCCTGCATCGCGCTGCCGATCGCGAGGTACGTCGCTTCGTGGCCGAGGCAGGGCGCATAGGTCCCGAGCTTGCCAGTGCGCTGCAAGGCGATCGCCTTGCCGTCGAAGATGCGCACCATCAGCATCTCCTTGTAGGCCGAAATCAATTGCTTGATGTCGCGCGCGAACGCCGGCAGGTCGCTTCGGGTCAGCTTGCCCTCGGCGTCGAGGTATTGCAGGTATTCGATTTCAAATGTCGCGGCGATAGGCACTCGATGTCTCCGCTTGAGGGTGGTGCGGCGTCGGAAGGTGCGCCGATGCGGGCAGGATAGGGCTATTGTTCACGTCGGCCGGCGATTCGTCCACTTCGGCCACATCACTTTGGCACATCTGTGTGATAGCAACTGAACCGGTGTCGTGCAAGGACATGCGCAACACGCGCAGTGCAAAATTCGTGGGACCAGGCCGCATGCAGTGGCGATCAGCGAGCGGCTCGGGTAGTTTGCAGGTTCCGGGAGCGCTCCCTCGAATCACTGTTACCCGTATGGAAAACCGCCGCGATCTTGAACAAGGCATTGAGACCGATCTGCACGATCGGCTGAGCTATGGCGGCTATCTGCAACTCGACACCTTGCTGTCGGCGCAAAAACCGCTTTGCGATCCGCCGCACCACGACGAGATGTTGTTCATCGTCCAGCACCACGTGTCGGAGCTGTGGATGAAACTGATTGTGCACGAGCTGCGCGCCGCGATTGCGCATCTGGCATCCGGTGATCTCGACCCTTGCCTGAAAATTCTTGCGCGCGTGAAGCAGATCGAGCGCCAGTTGTTCGAGCAGTGGGCCGTGCTGGAAACACTCACTCCGAGCGAGTACCAGCAGTTTCGCCATGTGCTCGGACCGGCATCGGGGTTTCAGTCGTATCAATACCGCACGATCGAGTTCCTGCTCGGCAACAAGAATGCCGACATGCTGGCAGTCTTCGCGCACGATCCAGCGCAGCAAGCGGATCTCCGCGCGACGCTGGAAGCTCCCAGCCTATATGACGAGTTCCTGCGTCATCTCGCGCGCAACGGGCACGCAATTCCGAAACATTGCATCGAGCGTGACTGGTCACAACCGTATCGATCGCAGCCGGAGCTGGTGCCGGTGTTTCGTCGGATCTACGAAAACGCCGACGAGTTCTGGTCCGATTACCACTTCTGCGAGCAGCTTGTGGACGTAGAGGAGATGTTCCAACTCTGGCGGTTCCGCCACATGAAGACGGTCGAGCGCGTGATCGGCTACAAACGCGGCACCGGCGGATCGTCCGGCGTCGCCTTCCTGCGCAAGGCGCTCGACCTGACTTTTTTCCCGGAACTGTTCGAAGTACGGACGGTGATCGGGACCTGAGTTTCTCCGGAAAACAGGCCGCGTGCCCTCCGTACTACTTCGGCTCGGTCAAAGGAATCGATTTTTTTCCAGCAGATCGCAATCGATCGTTGAGTGACTTGAGTTGCTTGGTCTTGACCTCGGTCCATGCGCCCAACGCGGAATCGAGCGAGCGCGCAACAGCGGCGTAACCGGTACGCGCATCGACTGTAGGCGCTGCATCGGCGCTGCCGGCCGCAGTGGCGAGTTTTCCAAGTGTTTCGGCGATAAAGCGGAAACTTGTGGTGTCGCGTGGCGGCATCGACCAGGCGTTGTTCGGATTGCCGGCATCGACGATACCGGCTGCGGCGACGACGGCGGCGTCGAGGCCATCAATATCGGCAATCAGGGCGGAGTTCGATTTGGCTGCGTCGCGTTGCTGCGCGAGCGCCTTGTGCATGACTTTCGCTTCATTCTGGGCGACGGCCAGGCGCGCCTGCGCGGTTTGAATTTCCGATTCGAATGCAAACTGGGCCGCGTAGTCCGCATCGGAAAGTTTGACGCGCGGATCGGCAATGACGGTCAAGGATTGACGAAGCGTCTGTCCCGCAGCCACGAGTTCGACGCTGTAGGCTCCCGGCGGAACCAACAGTCCATCAGCATTCGCCTCCTCACTGATTTCAGCCGGTTGTGCGGTGCGTAGCGGCCAGATGAAACGGTGCATGCCGGGTGTGTTCAACAGCGCCACGTTTGGTGTGAGCCATTCCGGTGCTGCGCGGCTCTTGGTCGCATCGACCTTGGCAATCGCATCCGCACTCGAATAGCGACGAACTACCTTGCCGCCGGAATCGCGGATGATGAGCTCGATCGGCTTGCGCGACGCGCGTTTCAGCACATAGTCGATCGCCGCGCCAACTGGCGGATTGCTTGCCATCGGCTCGTCTTTTGGCAATGGAGTACCGGTGAACTCGGCGACACGCATCCGCACGGCCGGCGCGGGCGCGTACAGCCATGCCTCGGCGTCGGCGATTTGCGCATTGGTTTGGCGGAGCGGTGCGATCGAATCCATGATCCAGAAGCCGCGCCCGTGCGTCGCGATAACGAGATCGTCGCCATGCACGTCGATATCGCGCACCGACGTGCGCGGCAGATTCGCTTGCAGCGGCTGCCAATGATCGCCGTCGTCGAACGAAACATAGACACCCAGCTCGGTGCCCGCGTAGAGCAGGCCCTTGCGCTGCGGATCCT
>JBDTOS010000273.1:0-4042 GCA_039933095.1 Dokdonella sp. | reverse complement strand
TCGTATCGATGCTGCTGGGGGCGGTAATCGATTTTGCGCTCGATGCTCATAAACGGGCCGAACTGGCTACCTTCCAGGCGAGGGCGTACATAAGCGTTGCGCAGTTTGCGCCGTGGAATATTGCGCAGCGCTATATCGCGATCGTGTTCACGCAAGGTGATTCTTACGCGGAACAATTGGCTCAAAAGCAGGAGCAGCAAAGCCTCTTGTTCAGAGGTTTCGCCTGCAGTTTGCGTGGAAGCTATTCGTCGGGCGAATCCGGTGACCAGAACTACCCGTGTGCGCCGACACAACATCCACAAGGCATTCGCGCTTTCTACCTGTCTGCCCACGTCCCGCTTCCGTTTCGGCCTCTTACTGCCTTTTTCGATCTGCTCGTTCACGCGTTCTTCGATCAGGGAATCATCGGATTCCTCGTTGCTGCGCTACAGGTGATTATCGGGGCGCTATTGACGCGGTATGCCATCCGGTTTTTCAGGATCAAGGTGGATACGCTTGTTGCTTGCGTGATCGGTGTGCCATTCGCAATTCTTGCCCTCGGTAGCGTGGCTGCGATTCCACTTTGGCTACTGGCTCTGGCGGGGATGACAGCTCTGAAGGCATTGCCAGCGGCTGGCCTGGGCGTCCAGGCTGGCGGCACAGCGTGGTTCGTGTCCTGGGTAGGCAGTAAAACGGCAGAAGTGGTCGGCCAGGATGCAATCATGAAACAGGTAGAGCGCGTCGTGCGCGACTGACGCGACCAATCGGAGCAAACGTCATGGACCTTCGCGCCACGATAGCAGCGATGATACTTTCACTCGTCGCCCTTACTTGTATGGGAGTTGCGTCAGCGGAGGACAAAAACTCTGCCGCGCTTCCGAAGGGACAAGAACGAGCTCTTCGCGTTGCCCAGAACCAACCTGCAGAAACCCCGGCCAGCATCTATAGAAACAGCATCCACGCAGTATTTACGATCCGCTCCGCACATACGCTTGGGACGGGCTTTACCTTCGCATCAGGTCTCATTGCAACCAATGCACATGTCGTCGGAGATTCCGTGACAGTCGAAGTGGAGGAGCAGGATGGCCACACGTTTCAGGCAAGAGTCGTCAGGAAGGATGTCGACCACGACTTCGCAATTCTCGAACCGGAAGGAATTCGTCCATTCGCCACGGTCGTCCCGCTTCCGAAAGGAGACGCGCCGGCCATTGGCGACGGCATTGTCGTCATCGGATCTCCGGGCGGGCTGAAGGGAACCGTCACCGCAGGCATCGTGAGTCAAAACTATCCGGATGGCGTGGTTCAATTGAATGTCTCGGTGAATCCCGGCAACAGCGGAGGCCCTGTGTTCGATATGCAAGGTCGCGTATTCGGCATGGCCACCTTCAAGTACACGAAAGGCGATGGGATCGGTTTTGCGATACCGATCAGCTGGCTTGAACAGTAGGCAAGACATGGCACAGGCACGCACCAGGCAAGTAGCGCGACTGATCGTGGCACAACCGACGCGACTCCGATTTTCTGGAGGTCAATGCGGCACGGCCAGCCGAATGCTTCGCCTTGTGGCAGCAACAATCAGTATCGTGATGGCTGCTGTGATCATTCCACTCGGCAATGACGCCGCAAGCGCTGAATCAATCAAGTGGGGCACCGTCCTGGCCGACGATTACGATCGAGGCGTCGCGGAAAAGAAACCCATCGTCGTGCTGTTCTATGACATCACTACCAGCCGCCCCGACTCTGACGTGCTCTCGGTAGAAATCATTGGCAGCGTCAAGCTCCAAAAAATCGCCGACTCCGTCGTTTGGTCGTTTGCCGATGTTTCCAACGATCTGGTCGCTAAAAACATCGCAAAGGCCTTGGGCATCACGACATTTCCGACTATTTCCGTGCTTAAGCCAGACGGAGAAGCGTTGGATGAAACCGCTCGCGTTGTCGGCCTTCTGCCTATCGGAACGACCGAAATCGGCGTGATGCGGGGAATTGAAGGGGCTTCGAAAAAATAGGCGCTAGGCTAGCCGCCGCTTATGGCTCACGATGGAAGTCTTAAGCCAGCGGATTCATCAAACGACGAGCCATTGGCTACAAAAATAAGAGATCGACCCCAAATCCACGGTCAGCCATCAAAGCGAACTGTAACCCGCGATAGATTGCTGGGATCACGGCGTCCGGAAATCTTTCCCTCGGTCTCGCGGTGATGCTTCTCGCATAACCACAACCCGTTCCAGGGACGATCGTTACCACCGAGCGCGTAGGGCACAATGTGCGCGGCCTGCACTTGTGTGTCGTCGCATCGGCTTGCCGGCGTGTTGGATATCGAGCGATATTCACAGGCACCGACGCCAAGGGTCCCAGCCATGGCTCGGCGTAGTCCTGCCCGACGCACGGCGATCGGTTCCCACGGATAGAGACAGGCGAACAGATGCCACGCTGCCTGGACTATGGTGCTGGCGTTGCGGACAGCGACGTTCAGTTTCTTTCGATCTGCGGGCACTGAGCGGCGATCGGCGAGCAGCAGCTCGAAGTAGTATCCGCGCAGCGAATCTCCCGTTCTCGCCAGACCGACGCTCGCCAGATTAGGGAAAAGATCCGATGGAATATGCATCGCTTCATCACGTAACTGTGTGCGAAACAACACCCAATTATCTGCTTCGATCTCGCGCCGCACGTCTCCCAACGTGCGACGACTTGATGATTGCGTTAGCTGACGTGATACGTAGTGCAGACGATGCCGTGATCGGAAAGGGCGGGATGCTGCTGCCGCTGCCTCTATGAGTTCGGGACGCTCGCGCAAGTTTGTGCGAAAAGTGAGTGCCGATGCCCGCGAAAATAGCGTCTGGAACCAAATACCCTCGGGTCCAACATGAATTCCCGTGCGATAGTCTCGTCTCCCACCGGAAGGATCGCGTTGAAGTACAGCGAAACACGGATCGGAAACAATCCAAGCATTTCGACTCCCTTTTTGGACTCGCGTAACTGCTGGCCGACCAAGACGCTCGGCAAGCGCATCGCGAATGAGCCCAACCGCGATGGGTTCGCAGATGGTGCTATGTGGCTTGAGCATTGAGAGTCACGGCGCTCGGAATGTTTGGTATTGCGTTGGGTGAAATCGATGCAGGCCGTGGCGGCGCCCCTCTCCCGACGCGTTGCGCGTCGACCTCTCCCACGAGGGGAGAGGTGTGTCAGCTTTGGCGCGCGCCGATCGCTCAGGGTTCGATCACCTTGATCGCCCCCGGGGTGCTCTTACCGATACCGCGTACTTCGGGTTGGTACATGTCCTCGACCAGCGGTGGCGGGACCATGAAGTTGCCGGGGGTCACGGCGCGGACCATGTAGAACACTTTCGCGCTTTGGCCCTTGTCGAGTTTCAGCGCGGCGACGTAGCGGTCGTCGCGGAATTCTTCGTGACGCACATCGGCGGCGGACGAGCGATCGGAGATCGTGATGCCGTCGACGACTACATCGGCCCACTGCTTGGCATCGGTCAGGTTGAAGTTCTCGATTTCGAGGCCGCCGGGCAGCAAGTCAACGAGTAACGCGTCGGGCATCGCCTCACGCGCTTCGAGCGTGATCCCGACGATCAGCGCATCGCCTTCCTTCATCGATTTCGGTTCCCACGGCTGTCCATCGAGCGAGTAGAACGTGCGCTTGATATCAACGTAGTGATCGTCGGGTTTCGGCGCAGTGCGCGGGATGCCGGCGATATCGATATTGGTGTACAGCGGCGGATCGCCGGTCGGGGTCAGGCGCACGCCGGCGCGAAGGTCGGCGGCCGAGAAATCGCGGCTCCACAGGCGCGACGGATCTATCGGCGTCGACGTGCCGCCGATGCTGAGGGTTCCGGCGACGGCGCTGTCGTCGTCCTTGATCAGGGTCTTGCCGAGTCGCGCGATCGCGATCTGTTCCTGGGTACTGAGATACGTCCAGCGATAGCCGCTCGCGCTCTGCTGCGCGTCGGCCTGACGCTGATCCTTGCCGAGCGAACGCGCGAGTTCGAATACGCGCGCATCGTATTCGGGCTTGGCCAGATCGAAGCGATGCGTCAGCGAAATCATCAGGGCAA